>CAMNGM010000001.1 GCA_946538425.1 uncultured Bacteroidales bacterium
TCTTGCGGGCGACATCCCAGCAGATCCAGACCATCGCCAGGAAGAAGATGGCGATCACGATCCAGTCCCAGGAGGCGAGCGAGATGCGGTTCAGGTCCGCAGCCGCGATGAGAAGATTGTTGAACATGGTTTAGTGTAATTGAAGTTAGATTTTGAAATTGCCGTCGTATTTCTCCCGGTTGAAGCGGTACAGGGCCGCGCCCTTGCGGGAAAGGGTCTTGTCGATGCCGCCCGTCTTCTCGATGTAGTCCATCTGGGCGATCCGCTTGCGGAAGTTCCGCTTGTCGATGGGCTCGCCGAGGATGGCCTCATAGAGGGCCTGGAGCTGCGTGAGGGTGAATTCCTCCGGGAGGAGGTTGATGCCCACGGGTTTCACCGTGGCCTGGTAGCGCATGAAGCGGAGGGCGTCGGACACCATCCGGTCGTGGTCGAAAATGAGGCGGGGGATGGCGGGAAGCTTGACCCAGAAGGCGTTATGGGCCCGGACGAGTTCCCGGTCGTATTTCTTGATGTCCACGAGGGCGTAGTACGCGGTGGAGAGCACGCGCTCCCCGGGGTCGCGCTCCACCTCGCCGTAGGTATGGACCTGGCGCATATACAGGTCGTCGAGGCCCGTGAGTTCGGCCACCACGCGCCGGGCGGCGTCGTCGAGGTCCTCGCCCTCCTCCACGAATCCGCCCGCGAGGGACCATCGGCCCTTCGCCGGTTCGAAATTCCGCTGGAGCAGCAGCAGACTGAGCTCACCCTCCTCGAACCCGAAGATGATGCAGTCCACGGCCGCGTGGAACTTGGGATGGACACTGTAAAACGCTTGCTGCGTCATTGGTTACCGGTTGAGTGTCAAAATTACACTTACAAAGATAGGAAAATAAAAGTGTACCTGCAACACTTTTTTAAAGAAATATTCGTAACTTTGGACATATGAAAAAGATAGCCTTGATACTCAGCTTGGTGCTCCTCGCGCTGCCGGTGGCGGCCTCGGAGGAGCGTGTGGCCAGCCCGGACGGGCGGCTGGTGGTGACGGTCTCCGACGAGGGCGCGATGCCCACGTACAGCGTGACCTATGACGGGATTCCGTTCCTGTGGCGTTCCCCGCTGGGGCTGAAGACCGACATCGGCGACTTCACCCAGGGGGTCCGGCTTGCCGGCTGGCTCCATGAGGGGCCGGTTGTCGACGACTACAGCATCCCGACCATCAAGAAGTCGTCCGTGCACTACGAGGCCAACCGGGCCGTGTTCTCCTTCGTCAAGGACGGGAAGGAGCTGATGGACGTCATCTTCCAGGTGAGCGCGAACGACATTGCGTTCCGCTACCGGATCAACCCGCCCAAGCCCGACACGAAAGTGTGCGTGATCACGGACGAGGCGACGGGATATGTGTTCCGGGAGGGCACGACCTCCTTCCTGAGCCCGATGATGGGGCCGATGTCCGGCTTCGCCCGCACGACGCCCAGCTACGAGACGGACTATCGGGCCGACGAGCCCCTGGGCAGGAACGGGGACGGCCACGGCTATGTGTTCCCGGCGCTGTTCCGCAACGGGAATGACGGCTGGGTGCTCCTCAGCGAGACCGGCGTGAACGGGTCGTACTGCGGCGGGCGGCTCATCGGCAATGCCGACGGCTCCTACCGCCTCGCCTTCCCGATGCCGGAGGAAATCGGCGGGAACGGCACGTCCACCGTGGGAATGGCCATCCCGGGCTGCACGCCCTGGCGTACGATCACCGTCGCCCGCGACCTCAAGCCCATCGTCGAGACCACCGTCGCCTGGGACGTCGTGGAACCCCAGTACGAGGCCTCCCAGGTCTATGAGCCCTCCCGCGGCTCCTGGAGCTGGATCCTGAAGATGGACAGCAACACCACCTATCCCGTGCAGCTGCAGTACATTGACTTCAGCGCGGCGATGGGCTGGGAAACGATCCTCGTGGACGCCCTCTGGGACACCCAGATTGGCCGCGAGAATATGGAAAAGCTCGCCGCGTACGCAAAGGAGAAGGGCGTCCGGCTCTTCGTCTGGTACAACTCCAACGGCTATTGGAACGACGCCCCGCAGGGACCGCGGAATATCATGAACCGCAGCGTCACCCGCCGCGCCGAGATGGCCTGGCTGCAGAAGCTTGGCGTCAAGGGCATCAAGGTCGATTTCTTCGGCTCCGACAAGCAGGTGATGCTCCAGCTCTACGAGGACATCCTCGTCGACGCCAACGACTTCGGCCTCCAGTGCGTCTTCCACGGCTGCACCCTGCCGCGCGGCTGGGAGCGGATGTACCCGAACTTCGCCTCGGCCGAGGCGGTCGTCGCCAGCGAGAACCTCTATTTCGGCCAGTACCGCTGCGACCGCGAGGCCTTCAGCGCCACGCTGCACCCGTTCATCCGCAACACCGTCGCGGCGATGGACTTCGGCGGCAGCACGCTGAACAAGATCTACAATCCCTTCAACGACCTCGGCCGCCGCGGCTCCATCCGCCGCACCTCCGACGTCTTCGCGCTCGCCACGGCCGTGCTCTTCCAGAGCTACGTCCAGCACTTCGCGATGACGCCCGAGAACCTCACGGACGCCCCCGCCTGGGCCGTCGACTTCATGAAGGAGGTCCCGACGAAGTGGGACGAGGTCAAGTTCATCGACGGTTACCCCGGCCAGTTCGTCGTCCTCGCGCGCCGCGCAGGCGATAAGTGGTACTATGTGGGCATCAACGCATCGGCGGAATCCCGCACCGTGGAGGTCGACCTCCCGGCGGGCGCCTACACGCTCTATTCCGACACCGTCGAGCCCGCCACGGCGAAGGCCGCCCGCAAGCTCCACGGCCGGAAGGCGCCCCTGACGCTGGAACCGCGCCAGACCACCGCCGCCACCTTCCTCGGCGCCCGGGAGGACCGCACCCACAAGGGCGGCCCGGTGAAAGTCACCATCCCCTGCAACGGCGGCTTCGTGATCGTGCAATAGGAGTAGGAGTAAAAAAGGGCACGGATTGAATCCGTGCCCAAAACCTTGTGCCAGACGCCCCTTAGTCGTCCAGGCCTTCGATGGTCTGGATGGTGCCGTCCTCGTTGTAGGTGAGTTCGCACACCTTCAGGCTGCGGAGGCGGTTGATGCCCTTGGAGATGCCGCTGTCGTGGTGGAAGAGGTACCATTTGCCCTTGAATTCCACGATGCAGTGGTGCGTGGTCCAGCCGATGACCGGGGTGAGGATCACGCCCTTGTAGGTGAAGGGACCGTACGGGTTGTCGCCGATGGCATAGCACAGCTTGTGCGTGTCGCCGGTGGAGTAGCTGAAGTAGTACTTCCCATTGTACTTGTGCACCCAGCTGGCCTCGAAGAAGCGGCGCTCGTTGTCCTCGACCTTGATCGGGGTTCCGTCCTCGTCCAGGAGGACGACGGGCTTCGGTTCCTCGGCGAACTGGAGCATATCCTTGCCGATTTTCACCACGCGGGCCGGGATGGCGGGTTGGCCGTCGGCCGGGTAGGAGGTGCCGCAGTCCTTGGCGAGGTTGTCCTCGTAGCGCTGGAGCTGGCCGCCCCAGATGCCGCCGAAGTACATGTAGTATTCGTCATCGTCATCGTGCAGGATGGCGTAGTCGATGGAATAGCTGCCGCGGACGGGATCCGGCATCGCCTTGAACGGGCCGGTGGGGGAGTCGCTCACCGCGACGCCGCAGCGGAAGATGTCGGTCTTGTCCTTGGCCGGGAAGTACATATAGTACTTGCCGTCGCGGCCCTTCACGACCTCGTTGTCCCACAGCTGGCGGCGGGCCCACGGGATGTCCTTGATGTCCAGGACATTGCCCCAGTCCTTGACGGGAGAGGTCATCGGGTCGTCCCCCTCGATGGAAAGGACGTGGTAGTCCTTCATGTCGTACTCGCTGCCGAAGTCGTCGTCCGGCGCGGCGGACTCCCAGTCGTGGGAAGGGTAGATATAGATCTTGCCGTCGAACACGTGTACGGACGGGTCCGCCATATAGTCGGCGGGGAAGAGATAGCGTTTGAGAACTTTCTTGGCCATAGTTTTCTATGAATTATGCGTTGAGGTGTCTTGCTTCGATTTCGCGGTTGATTTCGTCCATCCGCTCGTCGGAGAGGTCGTACTTGGAGATGATCCAGATGGCGAGGAGCAGGAGGATGGCGGGGATCACGCACACGAGCCAGAGGATGCCCTGCAGGGCGAGGGGCGTCTGCGTGGTGGCTTCGGCCTTGAAGCCCACCCAGGCGAGGACGAGGCCCGGGACGACGCCGCCGAGGGCCATGCCGGCCTTGAAGAAGATGCCGGTGAGGGCGTTCACGATGCCGGCGATGCGCTTGCCGGTGGTGTATTCGCCGTAGGCGATGACCTCCGGGACGAGGGCCCACATATAGCCCGTCGCGGTGATGATGCCGGTGGACTTGATGAACTGGGCGATGCACAGGAGGACGAAGTTGGACTTCGTGGCCGGGATGGACACGAAGGTGTACATCAGGATCATACCCACGATGGCGACGCCGAGGAACAGGTAGAACATCCCCTTCTTGCCGATCTTGCGCTTGATGGCGGGCACGAGCGGCATGAAGATGAAGGCCGGGATGGTGCCGAGCCACATGAACAGGGTGGTCAGGAGCGGGGTGGCGCCCACGTTGAAGGTCATGAAGTAGGCGTCGGCGGCGTTGCTCACGCTCATCATCGCGAAGGCGGTGATGAAGAAGAAGGCGACGACGCGGAGGGGCTTGTTGCGGCCGAACTCCATCCAGAGGTCGCTCACTTTCACATTGGCGGACTCCTTCTCGTCCATCACGACGCGTTCCTTGCACTGGAAGAAGCAGAAGACGAGGAGCGCGAGGCCGGCGAGCGCGAAGATGGTCATCGTGATAAACCAGGCCTGGGCGGCGTCGGGCGTGTTGTAGACGGCGGTCATCTTGCCGGTCTCGGGGTTCAGCACCTTCGGGGCGAAGAGGGCGATGATCAGCGGAAGGGACTTCACGCACAGGGCGCCGAGGTTCGCCATGAACATACGGGTGGAGGTCAGGATGGTGATCTCGTTCGTGTCACGGGTGAGGGAGGCGTTCAGGGCGCCGTACGGGACGTTCACGAGGGTGTAGCACATCGACATTCCCACGTAGGTGATGTAGGCGTACACCAGCGAGCCGCTGAATCCGTTGTAGAAGCACAGGATGGCGAGGCCCACGAGCGGAATGCCGCCTAGGATGAGCCAGGAACGGTACTTGCCCCATTTGGGGTTGCCCTTGTCCACGATGGTGCCCACGATCGGGTCCCACAGGACATCCACGAGGCGGACGATGAGGAACATCAGGGCGGCGGCGCCCGGGTCCAGCCCGAACACGTTCGTGTAGAAGAACAGCAGCCAGATGGAGATGGTCTGGTAGATGAGGTTCTGCGCCATGTCGCCGGCGCCGAAGCCGATGCGCTGGGCCCAGCTCAGCTTGTAGAAGCCTTTGGATTCGTTGTTTGCCATATCGTTTTAAGGTGTTATTGCGGGTTATTGTAGTTTGTACCGAATACAAATATACGATTTCCCCGCATAAAACAAGACCAGAAATGGGTCAGAAATGTTCAAATCCGCTCTTTTTTCTTATTTTTGCGAGGTTGAAAACGAATGAAACGTATGAAAAGGATATGGACCCTCGTCCTGCTCTCCGCCCTGGCGGCTGCCGCCGCATCCTCCTGCGGAAAGGACGAACCGACGCCCGTCACCCCGGCGAAACCCGAAGAGAAACCGGACCCGCCCGTGACCCCGGACCCGCCCAAGCCCAAGGTCGTGGACTATGACAAGTACGCCCTGAAGGAGGTCGCCGAGAAGGCCGGCCTCAAGCTGGGCGTGTCGTTCACCTACTGGGAATACCAGCGGAACCCCCAGGTCGCGGAGATCCTCAAGCGCGATTTCGCCGCCGTCACCTTCGGCAACGAGATGAAGCACGACGCGATCGTCCAGCAGGGCGGCGCCTACAACTTCTCGAGCGCCGACGCGATGGCCGGCTGGGCGAAGGCGTGCGGGACCGAGCTGTTCGGGCACACGCTCGGCTGGCACAGCCAGCAGCAGCGCGCGTACCTGAACAACGTGATCGCGCGGGCCGCCGCGAACAACAACGCTTCGCTGCTCCGGGAGAACTGGAACTTCGAGGCCGGTACGCTGGAGGGGTACGCCGCCAGCGGGTTCGAGGCCTTTGCGAGCCTGTATGACGTCTTCGCCGGCGACTATGCCGCCAAGGCGGTCACCGACGGCGCCACCCTGACGGTCGATGCGGCCGTCGAGGCGGGGAAGCCGTATGATGTCTCCTTCTGGGCCAAGAGTCTTGCGAAGGAAGGCACGGTCAAGACCACGGCCGGCGACGGCCAGGAGGCCGAGGCGCGCGTGACGTCCGAGTGGAGCAAGTTCACGGCTACTTTCACGCCCGAGACCCTCGGCGCGTTCGCCTTCCGGTTCACCGCGTCGAAGGACGTGGTCATCGACAATATCCGCATCCTCGGGGAAGGCGGCAGCGGCCCGGAGCAGACGGCCGATGGGATTGATTTCGAGAGCCTTGCGGCGGGCGGCGCCGCACAGCTGACCTCGTCCGGCCTGTTCGTGCAGGTGAACGGCGCCGACTATGTGGGCGTGACGGACCAATCGGCCCACGGCGGCTCCCTGGCGCTGAAGATGGACAATTCCTCCGGCTACGCGAAGGACAGTTGGGACATCCAGGTGGTGACCAAGGCCTTCCCGGTCACCCCCGGAACGACCTACCGGATCTCCTGGTACGCCAAGGCGAGCCGGGCGGCGGATTTCCAGATCGACATCCGCGGGGACGGGTCTCCGAAGTACTACAGCTCGACTTACAACCAGTTCCCGAAAATGGGCGCCGACTGGACGCTCCAGAGCGTGGATTACACCGTGGAATCGGGATCCGATCTCTCCTTCGCCTTCTACGGCGGCGTGGAGGCGGTGACCTATTACATCGACGATATCCGGATTGCGCCGGCGTCCTCCGCGGCTTCCGCTCCGCGCCGCCACGCCGCCCCCGCCTTCCAGACCACCAACAGCCTCTCCGGCGAGCTGGTGAACGACGCCATCGGCTATGTGTACCGCGACTGGGTGTACACGATGGTCGGGCACTTCGACGCATACGGCTGGGACGTCGTGAACGAGACCTTCAGCGACTGGCCCGCCGGTGAATTCCGGAACGCGGGGAATACCACCGGTGAAAACGCCTTCGTCTGGGGCCGGTATTTCAAGAGCACCAAGGACTGGGTGGACAAGGCGTTCGCCTATGCCACCGACGCCCTGACGCGGAAGGGAAAGACCGCCGTCCTGTACCTGAACGACTACAACCTGGAAACGAGCCCCGACAAGCGGAAGGCCTACTGCGACTATGTGAAGGGCAATCCGCAGGTGACCGGCGTCGGCACGCAGATGCACCTGGATATGTCCACGCCGGACCTCCGGGACAAGGTCGTCGCGAGCCTCCGCGACCTGCAGGCCACCGGCCGGACCGTCCGCATCTCCGAACTGGACATCAAGTGCTCCGACCTGGCCGCCCAGGCCGACCTGTACAAGTTCATCTTCGAGAAATACCTGGAAATCGTCCCGCCCGCCCAGCGCGGCGGCATCACCATCTGGGGCATCAACGACAAGGACTCCTGGGTGAAAGAGGAGCAGAACGGCAAACAGAACCGTCCGCTCCTGTACGAAGGCGTCAACTACGTCCGCAAACCCGCCTGGGAAACCCTCTACCTCTTCCTCTGCGAGCGCGCGGGGCTGGATCCGTACAAGGAATAGTTCCTTGTGTGGTTACCGGTTGGCCGGGGACTCGTCGCCGAAGAGGAAGCGGGGGGTGTAGCCGCCGTAGTCGATGACGATCTTCTCGAAGACGATGCCCGGGTCCAGGGGGCGCAGGACGAGGTCCTGCCAGCCCGGGGCGGCGGGGAGGTCGGAGACCGTCTCCACGACGCGGCGGGCAACGGTAGGGTAGTAGACCGTATGGATGTTCTTCGGATCCTCGTTCAGGCGCTCGTTGAAGAGGTGCGTCTGCTTCTGTCCCGCGAGGTCCACTTCGTAGCGGTGGCCGGTGTTGTTGAAGGCCAGGGTCGATTTGGTGATGACATGGACCTTGACGTCCGTCACGCCTTCGGGGATGCATACGCGGTAGGTGAGGGAAGCGCCCTCCGTGGGCACCGTGTAGGGCATCAAGGCGACGCCGCTCAGGGTGCGGCCCATGTCCGGAATCACGGTCCAGGCCGCGCCGGAGGCCGCTGAGGCCTGGTTCCAGTGTTCCGCCTCGATGGCCGTGAAGCCGCGCGGATCGGCCTCGAAGGCGTAGCCGCCCGGGGCGGTGTCCTCGACGCGCTCCACCCGCGGCAGGCGGTCCGCCGGGAAGTTGTCGCTCCAGCTGCGGTAGCCGATATGCTTCTGCGTCATCATCCCGTTCCATTTGCCGCCGGCGATGTCCTGGTTGTATTCCTTCATCAAGGCGGCGTCGCGGGCGAAGGCGCGCTCGACTTCGTCGGCCCAGGCGTTCGCGGCCGGGTCCTTCCGACCGGCCAGGGCCAGGTTCATCGCCTGCGCGTAATACATCTCATAGATATTGGCCAGGGCCTGGACGGGGAAGAGGATGAGTTCCCGGTAGGCGTCCTTGCATTCCGGCTTCAGTGCGAGGAACTGCCGCAGAGCCTCCGCTTCCAGGCGGACGAAATCGTCCCGCACCTGGCGGAACTCGCCCGAAGGCAGGTCGTAGGTTCGCCAGTCCATCATTTCCGCCGTCGTCCGGCCGCTGTACTTGCAGTACAGGTTGAGGATGCGCGCGGCCTCGTCGGCCTGGTCGTCGCCGAATGCCGCCGCGCAGAACGTGCGCGTGTGATCCGCGAGGTTGTCCACCGTGATCGATTCGGGATTCCGCGCCATCGCGAGGAACAGGTCGATGGGATATTCCATCGGCTTGAGGTCGCCGACGTTCAGGACCCAGATCTTGTCCACACCGTAGGCCCAGGTGAGCTGGAGCTGCTCCCACATGTTCTGGATGGGCGTGACATTCAGCCACTTGGAGTTCCGCGGGGCGCCCACGTAGTCCACGTGGTAGTACAGGCCCCAGCCGCCCTTCCGCGCCCGTTCGGCCGCGGTGGGAAGCTTGCGGACGTCGCCCCAGTTGTCGTCGCTCAGGAGGATGGTCACGTCGTCCGGGACGCGGAGCCCGAGGTCATAGTACTGCTGGACCTCCTTGTACAGGGCCCATACCTGCGGCCGCTGCTCGGCGGGCTTTCCGGTCACCTTGCGGATGATCTTCCGCTGGTCCTTGATGATGGTCTCCAGGAGCTTGATGTAGTTCGCTTCCTCGCCTTCCTTGCCCAGGGCGGCGTCGCCGTCCCCGCGCATGCCGATGGTGATGAGGTCTTCCGTATCTTTCGCACGCTCAATCCCTTCCGTGAAGAACTGCGTGAGGACCTTCTTGTTGGTCGTGTAGTCCCAGGGACCGCTGGAACGCCGCCGGCGGGCCCACTCCTGGTGGTTCCGCGCCATCGGCTCGTGATGGGAAGTGCCCATGACGATGCCCATCTCGTCGGCCGTGCGGCTGTTTTCCGGATCGTCGGCGTAGAAGGCCCAGCCCCACATCGCCGGCCACATGAAATTGGCCCTGAGGCGCAGCAGGAGCTCGAAAACGCGCGCGTAGAAGCGGTGGTCGCCGTAGTCCGTTCCGTAGGTGTTCTTCACCCAGGAGGTCAGGCACGGGGCTTCGTCGTTGAGGAAGATGCCGCGGTAGCGGACGCCGGGCTGGGGGACCGTGTATGTCCCGGCCGCCAGGGAGATGTCCGTGCTATGGGGGACTGGTACGTCGGCCCAGTCATACCAGGGGGAGACGCCCATCTGCTCCGAGATCTCGTAGATGCCGTAAATGGTTCCGCGCATGTCCGCGCCCGCGATGATGACCGCGTCGCCGGTCACCTGCAGGATGTAAGTCTCGTACTGCCCGTTCAAAGGGGTCGTGTCGATGCGCCCTTCCGCCGCGAGGCGCTTGATGAGCGGACTGTCCTTCGTGCCGGCGTAGAGGACGCGGGCGCCCTGCGCCGGCGCCTTGACGCCGCACACGCGGGCGAAGTCCTCGCGCAGCGTCTCCGCTGCGATGAGGACGCCCCGCTTGTCGGCAGGGTCCGTGACGACGGCGGCGGGGACGCCGTTTTCCACGAGGGAGAACCGGCCGGGGGCCGAGCGGCGCTCGGCGAGGCCCGGATGGTCGAGGGCGGCGGCGGGCAGGTTGAGCAGCAGGCAGGCCGCGAGGAGGAACGAATACGGCTTGTTCATGGGCGGAAGCTTCGTTGTTTCGAGTGCAAATGTAACAAAAACGAAAGCGACGCCCCAACGATTTGGTTACAATCGCTGTTGAAAATGTTACCTGTTTGGGGATTGGACGGTCTTATTCAAACATTTGTTTCAAGGAGTCGTCGTCCGGATTCTCCTGGATGCGCGTCACGAATTCGCGCGGCGACATTCCGAAATACTCCCGGAAAGCGTTGGAAAAATAGGAGTGCGAGGAGAAGCCTACGCGGTACGCGACCTCGGACACATTGACCTTGTTGTTCGCGAGCAGGTAGGCGGCCTGCTTCATCCGGAAGGTCTTGATGAGCACGCCAGGGGAGTCCTTGCCGAAGGCCTTGAGCTTGCGGTTCAGGTGCACGCGGCTGATGCCCACGTCCTCGCACAGGGAAGCCACGCCGTAATCGGGATCGTCCAGGTGGTTCTGGATGCTTTCCACGATGCGGTGGAGCAGCTTGTCATCGGCGGAGCCCATCTTGATGCCGGTGTAGTCGTAGTTCAGCGCGACGCCGAACTTCTCCTTCACCGCCTCGCGGCTGGAAATCACCTGCGCGATGCTGCTCAGGAGCAGCTCCACGGAAATGGGCTTGGAGAGGAACTTGTCGGCGCCGCTGTCGCTGGCGGCCTGCTGCTCCTCGACGCCGTTCTGGCCGGTCAGGATGAGGACGGGGATGTGGCGCGTGGCGTCGTTCGCCCGGATGCGGGCGCACAGGTCGCTGCCGCTTTCGCCGGGCATCACCAGGTCGGTGACCACGGCATCCGGAAGTGTCCCTGATACCGCGTCCCAGGCCGATTTCGCATCGGAACAGGCCGTCACGTTGTACCGGTTCCGCAGCAGGTTGCGGAGGTATTCGCGGGTGTCGTCGTCATCGTCCACGACCACCACGCTCTTCCGGGCGCGCGCGGCCTTGTCGGCCGGCGCCTCCTCCTGCGTGAACGTCTGGTCCTCGTGCTCCTGCGCGGAAGGGGACTTGATATAGAGGTCCTTGTGGTGCGAGGTGTAGGAGAGTTCCTGCTCATTCAGGTGGTCCTTGCCGACGGGCACGAGCACGCGGAACACCACGCCGTCGTCTTCGTTTTCGGCGGAAATCTGCCCGTGGTGCAGCTCCACGAGCATTTTCGTCAGGTTGAGGCCCACGCCCGAGCCCGAATTGGCATCGTGCGGGTTCACCTGCACGAAGCGGTCGAAGACGTGGCTGATCCAGGCCTCCTCGATCCGGCTGCCGGAGTTGAAGATGCGCACCTGGACATACTCCTTGACATTGGCCTGCAGTTCGCCGCGGTTAGGGGTCGGCGCGGACACGTCCACGCGGATGCGCCCGCCGTCCGGCGTGTGCTTGAACGCGTTCGACAGGATGTTGTACACGATCTTGTCGAAGTTGCCCTGGTCGATCCAGAGCGTCTCCTCCGGATGCGCGGAGGTGAGGGAGAAGTCGATCCGCTTGCTCTCCGCGAGCTTGCCGAAGGACTGCATGATGTCGCGGATGAAATAGACGATGTCCGTCTCGCGGAAGAATAGCTGCATCTGGCCGGCGTCGATCTTCCGCAGGTCCATCAGCTGGTTCACGATACGGTTGATACGCAGGCAGTTGCGGTACATCAGGTTGTATGTGTCCTTGCGGACGGGATCCTGTTCGGCTTCCCGGATGGCCCCCAGCGGGGCCATCACGAGGTTCAGCGGGGTGCGGATCTCGTGGGTGAGGTTCGTGAACAGGCCCAGCCGCAGCTCCTTCAGTTCGGCCTCTTTCTTCTCCTGGGCCTGGCGCCGGCGCTGCCGGATGAAGTGCAGGAGCAGCAGGATGATTCCTGCGAGAATGGCGGCATATACGGCCCAGGCCCATCCGGTCAGGAACCACGGCGCTTCGACGCGCAGGTCCACGCTGCGCTCGGAGAAGACCTCGGGCGAGCCGTCGAAATAGGCCTTGACCTCGAAGCGGTAGCGGCCCGGCCGCACATTGGTATACGTGGCCATCCGCAGGAGCGAAGGCGCGGTTTTCCAGTCGCTCTCGAAGCCCGAGAGCCGGTAGTCGAACCGCAGGCGCTGCGGATTGGTGTACTCCGGGACGGAGAACTCCAGCGAGAACATGTCCACGCCGCGTGGGATGCGGATTCGGGTAGCTTCCGATATATGCTTGTCAATCAGGTTGTTGCTACCTTTTGCGGGATCGTAGACGACGGGCTGGTCCAGCATCGTCAGGCGCGCCAGCGCGACCTGGGGCATCCGGTCGCCGCCGCTGTCCACCATCAGCGGCGAGAAACTCGTCAGGCCGCCGTTGCCGCCGAAATAGAGCCGTCCGGACGGCGCCTTGAAGGCGCACCCGGTGCGGAATTCATTGCCCTGCAGGCCGTCGTAGGACTGGAAGACGGTGACCTTGCCGGTTCTCGGCGAGAGCCGGTTCAGGCCGCTGGACGTGGAAACCCACATATCGCCGCCGTCGGCGCTCAGGATACCCCGGATCACATTGTTGGAGAGGCCGTCCTGCTGCGTGTACCGACGCAGTTCCCGCGCCGTTTCATTCCATTGGAAGAGCCCCTCTTCGGTGCCGAACCAGATCGACCCGTCCGCGCTGCTGCAGATGTCGTAGATGCGGGGCGGGAGGTCGTTCCCGGCGGTCCCGCTGAAGGGGATGATGCGGTCCAGCGAAGGGTCGTAGCAGAAAGGGCCGTTGTAGCTGCCCACCCACAGCCGGCCGGATGCATCCAGATGCAAGGCGCTGATCCAGCGGTAATCCTCATCCACCTGCCGGGCCACGGGTTTCCGGGTTTTCGCGTCAATGACGGTGAGACCGGCGCCCGAGGTGCCCACGTACAGCAGGTCCCGGGCCGGGTCGTACACGATCGTCCGGATCCGGTCCGTGCCCACTTGGTCCGCATAGGGGTAGGGTTTCAGTGTGGCGCCGCCTTCGATGTAATAGAGACCGCCCAGATAGGTTCCGAGCCAGATGGTGCCGTACCGGTCGCCGGTTACGGCCAGGATGGCGTTGTTGTTAAGGGCGGAATTGTCCCGCGTGAACACGCGCTCGGCCTGCCGCTTGCGGCCGCCGGCCGCCGGCCGGCAGAACAGGCCGCCGCCGTCCGTGGCGACCCACAGGTTCTGGCCGTCCTCATAGACGTCCGTGACGACGGTATTGTTCTCGCCCGGCATCCCGCGGGTGCTGAATCCCATGTAGGAGAAGCCGAAACGCGATTTCGGGGCCACCAGGACGCCGGTCTGGTACAGGCCCAGCCAGAGGTTTCCTTCGGAGTCCCGGAGGCTGGAAGTGGCTTTCCAGTTGCCGGTTTCCTGCCGGATGGACGAGACGAGGGCCGTCCGGACTTCCTCCGTTTCCGTGTCGAAGTGGAGCAGACCGCCGTCCTCGTTCCCCACGAGGAACAGGCGCTCTTCGCCCGAGGCGGTTTGCGAGTCGAAGATGACGGACGCGCCGACGGTCGTGGCCGCCCGCCGCCCGGAAGCCTTCCGGATGAGGCCGGAACCGGCTTTGAGCAGCAGCAGGCCTTCCGTGCTTCCCAGCAGGATGTCGCCCGTGACCGGGTCTTCGGCCATGTCGTTGACGCGGATCAGGTCGCCAGCTTTCTGCAACTCCGGGCTCCACGCCAGCCCAGTCGCAGGCTCCAGGGTGATGGCGTCCAGGACGACGGGCTTGCTGTCGCCCGGCAGGATCCACAGCCGTCCGGAAGCGTCCAGGAACAGGGTATGGATGTAATCTGTATGCAGGGTCCGGTTGATGGTTTCCCGTTTCTCCGGAAGTTCCTGCCGGGTTTCACTGTCGATGACGAACACGCCCGCGCCGCCCGTGCCCACGATCAGGGTACCGGCGGCCGGAACCTCCAGGAGCCGTCCGATATAAGGATTCACAGGCGTATCCGGGGTACGGTGCAGGTCGAAATGCGTGAAGGAGGAGTATTCGGAATCAAGGATGTCCAGGCCGGCGGCCGTCCCGATCCACTTCGTGCCCCGGCCGTCTTCGACCATGTCGATGACGGAGGAGCTGGACAGGCAGTTCGCGCTTTCCCGGTCGTGCTGGTAGGTCTCGAACCGCAGCCCGTCGAAGCGGACCAGCCCGCCTTCGGTGCAGATCCATATATAATCGGTGCGGTCCTGGTAGATCCGGTTCACCTGCGAGTTGGGGAGACCTAATTCCGGCAGGTACAGGCGGGCGTTCTGGCCCGCCGCCGGCAGGAATGCGCCCAAAAGGAGCGCGGCCGAAAGCAAAAATCGTTTCATCGTCATTTTTGGCTCATCTGTTACAAAAATACAAATTCTTTTTGTCTCGCAAGGGCTGTGGTTCAAAAACGACAACTATTGTTACATCCCACGGTTTCAAGCGTTTGTAAAGATGATACATTTGCAAAAACGCAAACCGACAACCAAATCAATCAACTTTTAATTTTTTACACTATGCGATTTAACCTAAAGAAAACGCTTGCATTCGTGGCAGCCGGCCTGATGCTCCCGCTCTTCGCCCTGGCGCAGAGCGTCCGCGTCAGCGGTACGGTCACGGACCAGAGCGGTGCGCCTGTCCCGGGCGCGGCCGTGATGGTCGTGGATTCTTCCAACGGCGCCGTCACGGGCGTCGATGGTACGTATTCCCTCCAGGCGGGATCCTCCGCAATTCTCGAGGTCTCCTGCATGGGCTACACCACCATCCGCGTTCCCGTCCAGGGTCGCAGCCGGATTGACATCGTCCTCGAAGATGATGCCGAGCAGCTCGAAGCCACGGTCGTCATCGGTTACGGTACGGCCCGCCGCCAGGATGTGACCGGTTCCATCGTGTCCATGGGCGGCAACGACTTGCGCCAGGTTCCGGCCAATGACGTATCCTATGCCCTGATGGGCCGTGTCGCCGGCGTGGATATGCAGTCCACCTCTTCCCGACCGGGCGAATCCGCTACCATCCGTATCCGCGGCGAGCGTTCCCTTTCCGCGTCGAACGACCCGCTCATCGTGCTGGACGGCATTCCTTTCATGGGAAGCCTGACGGAAATCTCCACCAACGACATCAAGAGCATCGACATTCTCAAGGATGCCGCGTCCACGGCCATCTACGGTTCCCGCGGCGCCAATGGTGTCATCCTGATCAGTACCTATAAGGGAACGGTCGGCCAGGCCCCGGTGGTTTCCTTCAATTCCTATGCGTCCCTGAAGACTCCGATCAAGTATCCGATGATGACCGGCGCGAAATACGTCCGTCTCCGTCAGATGGCCGGGAAGTATGCGAATTCCCTCGACGAATCGGACGATACGGTCACGGACTGGCAGGACATGGTGCTCCAGAACGGTTACACCCAGAACTACGAGGTGAGCGTCGCCGGCGGCACCAAAGGCGGCAGCTACCGCTTCGGCACTTCTTATTTCAAGGATCACGCGACCTTGCCCACGCAGGCGTACAGCCGCATCTCGCTGAACGGCAGCATCGACCAGAAGATCGGCAGATACTTCCAGGTCGGGTTCTCCACCCGGACCCAGTACGGTGCCAATACCGGTAACCAGGTCGGCCTGAACCTCCAGCTCTCCTCGCTCGTCAACCCTTACAACGAGGACGGTTCCCTGAAGTACCGCGTCAACATGCCGATCGACGCCAACTGGTACATCATGGACCGCGACCGGATCGAGCAGCTGACCGCCGCCGGTATCTACAACAGCGAGTCCAACACGGTCAGTACCTATAACAACGGTTTCCTCAAATTCAACTTCCCGTGGCTCGAGGGTCTCTCCTACAAGATCAGCGTCGGCCTGAACTATCGGCGCAGCCGCAGCGGCTCCTTCACGGGTCAGGGTGTCGGCGAATCGACCGAAACGTCTCCGAACTCCGCCTCCTGGTCCTTCAACGAGAGCTCCAACTGGACCGTCGAGAACCTGCTGAGCTACGACCGCATGTTCGCCAACAAGCACCGGGTCAACTTCGTGGCCCTCTATTCCGCCGAGCAGACCACTTCCAACGGCCAGAGCCTCAACGGCAAGAACATCCCGAACGAACTCTTCCAGTACTACAACATCGGCTCCGCCCTGGCCTCCGACATCAAGGTCAACCCGGGCAGCTACACGCAGTTCGGCTTGATTTCCTATATGGCCCGTCTGATGTACACCTATGATGACCGCTATATGATCTCCGCGGCCGTCCGTTCGGACGCCTCCTCCCGCCTGGCTCCCGGCCACCAGTGGCACACCTATCCGGCCGTTTCCGTCGGTTGGAACATCCACAACGAGCCTTTCATGGCGGGCACCCGCGGCTGGCTCGACGAGCTGAAGCTCCGCGTCGGCTACGGCGTGACTTCCAACCAGGCCGTGTCGCCGTATTCCACGCTGGGTTCCCTGTCCACCAAGGTGTATAATTTCAACGAGGAGAAATACGCCACCGGCTACTATGTCTCTTCGCTTCCCAACACCGAACTCGGCTGGGAGTACTCCAACACCTGGAACTTCGGTCTGGACTATTCCTTCTTCAAGGGCCGTCTCCGCGGTACGGTCGAGTACTATCGCGTCGACACCAAGGACATCCTGCTCAGCCTGAGCCTGCCCGCTTCGGCCGGCGTTTCCCGCACCACCGCCAACATCGGCGCCACGCGGAACCGGGGTGTTGAATTCACGGTCAACGGCACCATCATTGAACGCGGTGACTGGCGCTGGGAAGCCGGCCTGAACATCTACGCCAACCGGAACAAGCTGGTCGCCCTCGCGGACGGCACGAAAGAGGACAAGGGCAACCGCTGGTTCGTCGGCTATCCTCTCCAGTGCATCTATGACTATGAATATGACGGCCTCTGGCAGGAGGGTGATCCGTACATGGACATCCTCGAGCCCAGCAATGTGGATGCGGTCACCGGTTACAAGGGATCGCTCGGTATGATCAAGGTCAAGTACCATGGCGACTACAATGCCGACGGTTCCCCGACTCGCGCCATCAACTCCAACGACCAGGTCCCGTACAGCGCCGAGGCCCTTTTCATGGGCGGCTTCAACACCCGCGTCGCGTGGAAGAATCTCGACCTGTCCATCATCGGCGACTTCCAGGCCGGCGGTATCTTCACGTCCTCGCTGCACACCGGATATGACAACCTGATGAGCGGCCGTCGCGGCCAGATCGATGTCGATTACTGGACGCCGGAGAAGCCGAACGTCAAATACCCGCGCCCGGGCTCCACGATCGTCACCGACTCGCCCAAGTACGCGTCCCTGATGGGTATGTTCGACGGCACTTACGCCAAGATCCAGACCATCACGCTCGGTTACACCATGCACCGCCTGCCTGTGTTCAGGAAGATGGGTGTCAGCAATCTCCGGGTCTATTTCACCGCCCAGAATCCTTTTGTGATCTACTCCGCTTTCACCGCCGAAACCGGTCTCATCCACCAGGGTAACGCCCGTTCCGGCCGTATGGCGAGCTTCTCCAACAGCACTCCGCAGACGCACAACTATCTGCTCGGTATCAATTTGACTTTCTAACAGCGCAACGATATGAAAAAGATATTCAACTTCCTGTTGGTTCTCGGCGGTATGCTGATCCTGGCCGCTTCCTGCAACAAGATTCTTGAGGAGCATCCGAAGACCATCTTCACGCCCGGATATTTCAGCACGCCCGCCGGCGTGGAAGGCGGTCTGACCGCCCTGTATTCCCATCTGCGCGATGTGTACGGCGATCCGTACACCTGGTCCGACCTCGAGGCGGCCACAGACGAGACCACGTTCTCGAACAGTGGCTTCCGGGGCAACGACTTCTCCACCGGCGCCCATGTGACGGCCGACAACTGCCCGAAATCCGGCTTCTGGAATTTCACCTATATCAATACCGCCAACGGTATCATCGAGAATGCGACGGCGGCCGGCATGTCGGAATCCCTGATTGCGGAGGCCCGTTTCTTCCGTGCCTTCTACTATTTCGACCTGGTCCGCATCTTCGGAGGCGTGCCGCTCGACCTGGGTTCCGGCGAACTGGCTTTCAATACCAGCGCCGTCCGCGTCTCGACCCGCAACACCGTCGAAGAAGTGTACAAGAAGTGCATCTTCCCGGATCTGGAGTACGCCCTGGAGAACATCCCTGACAAGCCCCGTATCGGCGGCGCCCTGTCCAAGACGGCCGTACGCATTCTCCTGTCCCGCGCCTACCTGACTTATGCCTGGTGGCTGGAGAACCCGAAGGGACTTCCCACCTATCCCGAATGCACCCGCAACGCCGGCGATGCGAAGAACTACTTCCAGAAGGCGTATGACCTGGCCGTCCAGGGCATCGAGAACCCCGGTCCGTACGGCCTGGAATCCTCCTTCTACAAAGTGTCCCTCGGCTCCAACGACTATAACAAGGAGCAGGTCTTCTACTCCGACCGCACCGAAAAGTCCGAGCAGTACAACGGCGCTCCTGTCACCGGCTGGGACCAGGGAACGAACTTCGTCTGCTGGTTCCACCAGTGGAACTATTCTGCCGCGACGGTCAACGACAATACCGGCAAAGCCACGACCCCGATCCAGCGTACCGACAGCCAGTTCCTGGGTCGTCCCTGGACGCGTCTGGCACCTACGCACGAAGCGCTGCATACCTTTACGGACATCGACAAGGACTCCCGTTTCGACGGTACTTTCACCTGGATTTACCGCACCAACTGGGACCAGTTCGGCGCCGATACCGAATGGGTGGTGGGCCCGCACGGCAATCACATCGGCGTCAAGGAGCCTCTCCTGGTCTTCCTTCCGTATGTGGATGAGTCGGTGACGTATCCCACTGACTTGACCGGTAATCTCGTCTCCCAGGGCTTCGGCGCCAAGGAGGGCGTGGACTCCTATGTCATCGACCTGCGCGGCATCAACCGCTTCACCTATCCGGGTCTTTGGAAACAGGGACCGTACCGCACCAACACGGGCTCTCCTGCCGGCGCCGGTGAAGCGAATGTGGGCAGCACGCGTCCGTACATCATCTACAAGTTCTCCGAACTGTACTTCATCGCCGCGGAAGCCCAGGTGAAGGGCGCCACCGCCAAGGCGGGCAAGTCGGCCTACGACCTGATCAATGTGATCCGTTCGCGCGCCGGCAAGTGGGAATTCAAGAACAACGAGCAGCAGAAATACAGCGCTGACTTCAGCGCCGAGCTGACGGCGAAGACTCCGAACCCCGTGACCATCGACTTCCTCCTGGATGAGATGCTCCGCGAATACTACGGCGAGGGCAAGCGCTGGTTCGACCTGGCGCGCACCCAGCAGTGGCTCGAGCGTGCGCAGACCTACACGATCACGGAGACGCAGACCTCCCACACGCCCGCCAAGCTCACCCGCGACATCATCGAGCTCAACTACATGAACCCGATCCCGCAGGGCCAGATCAATGCCATGCAGATGTCTGAGGAGGAGAAGATGGCGTACCAGACGCCCGGTTACTGGCTTGAATAAGACAGCAGTGGTTGGTTAGAATACTTGATGGTTGGGATGAAGGGGCGACCTGACGAGGCCGCCCCTTCTGCTTTTGAGAACTGCGAAATAATGCGCATATTTGCATAATGCTAACCAAAGAGAAACCGTTCCGTCCCGGCCTCGTGGCCGCCGTCCTGGCTTTCCTGGGATCGTGGTCCTTTTTCCTGTTCGCCTACCCGTATCACCTGATGCGCCGCGAGCAGCAGAACCTGTTCCTCTTCGATGGTTTCTATATCCGCGAAACATACCGGGGAATGGGTTGTCTGGGGCGTTTCGTGGCCGATTTCCTGGAGCAGTTCTTCCTGGCCCCCGTTCCGGCGTCGCTCATCGTGGCCCTGCTGCTGACGGGGATCGGCGTGGTGGTGTTCCGGATCTGCCGGCATTTCCTGGGGAAGTGGCCGTCCCTCGGCGTTGCGGCGCTCTTTTTCGTATGGTCCTTCCTGCGGGAAACGGGGAATCTTTACCTGACCCGCTATACGGTGGCCACGCTGGCGCTTCTTTCCCTGGTCTTGCTGGCGCTGCAGTTCAAGAACGCCTGGCTTCGGCCGATTGCGGCCGTGCTGCTGGTCGGTGTCGGGATCTGGGCCTTCGGCTCTCCGGTCCATCAGGTCTACGGCAAAGCCTGGAGCGTACCCCAGTTCAAATACGAACGGGTGATCGGGCTGGATACGGAAGCGTGCCGGGAGAACTGGGACAAGGTCTTGCAGCTGTCGAAGGTGGACTTGTACACGGAAGAGGCCAGCTATTGCTACAACCTGGCCCTTGCGATGAAAGGCCGCCTGGGCGACGATCTTTTCGACCATTCGCAAAACCATCATTTTTCGCTCTTGTTCCCGGCTTCCTCGGAACAGACCGTCATGACCAACGCCATGGCGGGAGAAGCCTGGTTCCAGCTGGGCGACATGACCGTGGCGGAACAGAGCGCCATCACCTCGCTCCAGGCGTCGCCCAAGCACACCGGTGCGCGTTATCTGGTGCGCCTGGCCCGCGTGAACCTGATTTCGGGAGAGAATGGCGCGGCGATGAAATACCTGACCATCCTCGGCAAGACGCTCTTCTACGGGAAGTGGGCACGGAGCATGATGCCAGGCCGCCAGGATGAGGCCGTGCGCGCGCAATTGTCCGACGCGCATGCCCGGCTGGCGCGGAAGGACATCGTCCACCAGCTGGACCGCCCCCGGGAACAGCTGCTCGGGCTGCTGGAGGCCGATCCGGCCAATGCGGCCGCCCGGAATTACCTGCTCTGCTACGACCTGCTGACCTATGACCTGGACGCTTTCATGCGTGATTATACCCCGGACATGATCAAGGGCCGGCTCTATCAGGAAGCCGTTCTCCTCTGGCTCACCCTGCAGGGCCGACTGACGCCGGACGAAATCGCCCGCTACGGGATGGATCTCTCGGTTTCCGACCGGATGAACCGCTTCGGCCTGAATCCCTCCGCCTTTAAAAACACCTACTGGTACTACTACCTAAAAGCGATGAACAAGCAGCAATAACCCATGAGGAACACGATTAAATACCTGTTGTTCGCCTTTTTGGCATGCCAGACGCTGCCGGGCTGCGGTGGGCCGGACATCGTGACCGCCGTGGACGGCAGCGAGGGTCCCCTGGTGATCTATCCGGACTACAAGGAGGTCACCATTCCGGCCAACATCGCGCCGCTCAATTTCCGGTATGCCATGCCGGATGTCCGGCATGCGCGGACGACCTTCATCCTGGGTGACAAGTCCGTCGTGCTCAGAGGGACCGAGGTGGAATGGCGCCTGGGCAAATGGAAGGCTTTTCTGGCCGATGCGGCCGGCCAGACCGTCACGGTGAAGGCGGAGGCCGTCGTGAACGGACAGAAGGTTTCCGACCAATGGTCCATTTTCGTGAGCGAGGATCCGATGGACGGATGGCTGACCTACCGCCTCATCGAACCGTCCTACCAGATGTACAACGAGGTCTCGATCCAGGAACGCTGTGTCGAGACTTTCGAGGAAACGGTCCTCTGCGACCACCGGGTGACGGACAACGCCTGTATGAACTGCCATGTCCATGGACAGTCGCGCGGGGATTATTCCCTCTACTACATCCGCGGTCCACAGGGCGGCAGCATCCTGAACCAGAACGGCAAGCTCCGGAAGCTCTCGCTCAAGAACGATGACATGCTTTCCGCCACCGTATACGGGGAACTTCATCCGGACGGCCGTTTCGGCGTGTTCTCCACCAACATCATCCTGCCGAGTTTCCATACCCTGACGGGCATGCGGATGGAGGTCTTCGACACCGGGTCCGACCTGACGGTCGCGGATTTCGAGAACAACCGGATGATCAACGTCCCGCATGTGGCCCGGCCCGACAAGTTCGAGACGTTCCCGTGCTTCTCGGCCGACGGGCGTTCGGTCTACTACTGCGTGGCGGACTCGGTGGCCCTGCCCGAGAACGTCCAGGAATGCCTCTACGACCTCGTCCGGGCCGATTTCGACCCCGAGACCGGACTCATCGGCGAGCAGGTGGATACGGTCTGGAGTGCGCGGACGAACAACGGCTCCGTCTGCCATCCGAAGGTCTCTCCGGACGGCCGCTGGCTGATGTTCACCGTGGCCGATTACGGCACTTTCCCGTTGTTCCATCCCGAATGCACCCTGTACCTGACGGACCTGCAGTCCGGCGAAATCCGTCCGATGGACGAGATCAAGGGGAACAAGTCCGACTCCTACCACAGCTGGTCCTCCAACAGCCGCTGGTTCGTCTTTGCGAGCAAGCGGGGCGACGGCCAGTACGGAAAGCCCTATTTCTGCCACCTGGACGCGGACGGGCGCACGACCAAGCCGTTCGTCCTGCCGCAGAAATCCTCCCGCTTTTATGTCTATGGCATGAAGTCCTTCAACGTTCCGGACCTTGGGAATGCCTCCACCGGCATGACCGTCCAGGATGCCCGGCGGATGTTCAAGGCGGAAAGCGAGCCTTTCCGGTAACCGCCCCCTTCCTTTGAGAAGCGGGAAAATTTTCGCATCTTTGTAAAGTGGTAAAGCAAGGAATCAAATCGCAAGCAGGGCATCTGGCGGCAGCGCTGGCCTTCCTGGGCTCGTTCTGTTTCTTCCAGTTCGCCTATCCGTATCATCTGATGCGCCGGGAGCAGTTGAACCTGTTCCTCTTCGACGGAGACTATATATCGCAGACCTATCGGGGGACGGGTTGGCTGGTCCGTTTCGTGGCCGATTTCCTGGAGCAGTTCTTCCACCTGCCTGTCGCCGGGCCGCTCATCGTGGCGCTCATCCTGACAGCCATCGGCTGGGCCGCCTTCAAGATTTGCCGGCGTTTCATGGGAATGTGGCCGTCGCTCGCCGTCGGTCTCCTGTTTTTCGCCTGGTCGTTCCTGCGGGAGATGGGAAACCTGTATCAGACCCGCTACACGCTGGTCGTCCTGGGTTTTCTCCTCTTGCTCCTGCTGGCGCTCCAGTTCCGGAAGGCCTGGCTCCAGGCCGTCGCGGCGGTGGTTTTCCTTGCCGCCGGCGCCTGGGCGCTGGGCACCCCTTACCACAAGGATTACGGAAAGCTCTGGAATGTCCCGAAATTGGACTATGAAAGGATCATCGGGCTGGATGTGGAGTGCGTGCGGGAGAATTGGGACAAGGTCCTCGAACTTTCCAAGGTGGACCTGTACATGGAAGAAGCGAGCTATTGCTACAACCTGGCCCATGCGATGAAGGGCAACCTGGGCGAAACCCTGCTCGACCATTCGCAGAACCATCATCTCACCCTGCTGTTCCCGGTTTCCTCCGAGCGGGCGGTGTTCTCCAACACCCTGGCCGGCGAAGCCTGGTTCCAGCTGGGCGACATGACCGTGGCGGAGCAGAGCGCCATCACCTCGCTGCAGGCTTCCCCGAGGCACACGGGCGCCCGTTTCCTGGTCCGCCTGGCGCGGGTGAACCTCATTTCGGGAGAAGATGCCGCGGCGACGAAATACCTGGACATCCTCAGCAAGACCCTCTTCTACGGCAAGTGGGCCCGGAGCCGGATGCCCGGCCATCAGGACGAGTCCGTCCGGGCGGAGCTTGCCCGGGCGCGGGCGCGGATGATGAGGCGGGATTTCGTCCACCATTCGGACAATCCCCGGGCCGTCCTGCATGAACTCCTGAAGGCGGATCCCGGCAACCGGGCGGCGCGCGAATACCTGCTCTGCTTCGACTTGATGGGGTACAATCTGGACGGATTCATCGAGGATTATGTCCCGGACAAGATCAAGGGCCATCTCTACAACGAGGCCATCCTGATCTGGCTCAGCCAGCACGACCGGTTGAATCCGGAGGAGGTGGCCCGCTTTGGGGTGGACATGTCCGAAGTGGACCGGATGAACCGTTTCGGCCGGAATCCGAACGCTTTCAGGAACACATACTGGTATTACTATTTAATGGCGATGCAGGAGGCGCAGCGGTAAGTTATGCGTTTTGGTAAACTGATCCCGGCCCTCTGGGCGTGTGTGGTGCTTTCCGGTTGCGGCGGGGGAGATCCCGTCACGGCCGTGGACGGCAGCGAAGGCCCTCTGGTGATCTATCCGGACTACAAGGATGTCACCATTCCGGCCAACATCGCGCCGCTCAATTTCCGGTATGCGATGAAGGACGTCCGGAAGGCGAAGACGACCTTCACCCTGGGCGACAAGTCCGTCACGATCCGGGGCGACGAAGTGGAATGGCGCCTCGGCGCCTGGAAGAAATTCCTCGAAGGGGCTGAGGGACAGACGATCGCTGTGACGGCAGAAGCCGTCGTCGAGGGCAATCCGCTCACGGACCGGTGGTCCATCCAGGTGAGCGAGGACCCCGTCGACGGTTGGCTGACCTACCGGCTCATCGAACCGTCCTACCAGATGTACCACGAGGTGTCCATCCGGGAGCGCTGCATCGAGAACTTCGACGAAACCGTGATCTGTGACTGGCAGCATACGGAAAACGCCTGCATGAACTGCCACGTCCATGGGCAGTCGCGGGGGGATTATTCCCTGTACTACATCCGCGGGCCGAAGGGGGGCAGTATCCTGAACCAGAACGGCAAGCTCCGGAAGCTCGCGCTCAAGGCGGACGGGATGCTCTCCGCCACCGTGTATGGAGAGCTGCATCCTGGCGGCCGTTTCGGCGTCTTCTCGACCAACATCATCCTGCCCAGTTTCCATACCCAGGCGGTTGCACGCATGGAGGTGTATGATTCGGCCTCCGACCTGACGGTCGCGGATTTCGAAAACAACCGGATGATCAACGTCCCGCATGTGGCCCGCCCCGACAAATTCGAGACGTTCCCTTGCTTCTCGGCCGACGGCCGGTCGGTCTATTACTGCGTGGCTGACACCGTGGCCCTGCCGCAGGACATCATGAACGCCAAGTACGACCTGCTCCGGGCCGATTTCGATCCCGAAACCGGCCTCATCGGCGAGCGGGTGGATACGGTCTGGAGCGCATGGACGAACCATGGCTCCGTCTGCCATCCGAAGGCCTCTCCCGATGGCCGCTGGCTGATGTTCACCGTGGCCGATTATGGCACCTTCCCGCTGTTCCATCCCGAGTGCACCCTCTACCTGGCGGACCTGCAGACCGGCGAAATCCGTCCGATGGACGAGATCAAGGGGAACAAGTCCGACTCCTACCACAGCTGGTCCTCCAACAGCCGCTGGTTCGTCTTTGCGAGCAAGCGGGGCGACGGCCAGTACGGAAAGCCCTATTTCTGCCACCTGGACGCGGACGGGCGCACGACCAAGCCCTTCGTCCTGCCGCAGAAATCCTCCCGTTTCTATCTCTATAACTTGAAGTCCTTCAACGTTCCGGACCTCGGGAATGCCTCCACCGGCATGACCGTCAAGGACGCCCGCCGGATGTTCGAGGCGGAAAGCGAAATCTTTCAGTAAGAAACAACCCTAAAAATATGCGCAAATATCTTTTCTGGGCCCTGACCGGGCTCCTCGCCTCCGCTTGCAGCCAGCCTGTGCCCGTGGCGCAGGACGGCACCGACCTCTGGCTTGCGGCCGGCCGTTCCTATGACGAAGTCCTCGCCTCCGTGGCGGCGGGCATCGACCCCGCCCTCCCGGCGGAAGGCTATCACATCTACGACGCGGACGGCGTCCGGCACGTCGACGGCGGCTCCGAGGCGGGCCTCCGCTACGGCGTCTATGCCCTCAAGCGCGCGGAAGTGCTGGGGCAGGCCGGCCCGGGTATGGACCTGCAGGAGAAGCCTTTCTACGACCTCCGCCTGCTGAATCACTGGGATAACCTGGATGACACCGTGGAACGCGGTTATGCGGGTATGTCCATGTGGGAGTGGACCGCTCCGGATATCCCGGTTGAGCGCATCCACCATTACGGCAAGCTTTGCGCTTCCGTGGGCCTGAACGGCGCCGTGCTGAACAACGTGAACGCCAATCCGCTGATCCTGGATGCGGAGCACATCGCCCGCGTGGCGAAGATCGCGGACATCCTCCGCGAATACGGCGTCAAGACCTACCTGTCCATCAAATGGACCAGCCCCATCGCGCTCTCCGGCCTGAAGAGCGGCGACCCGCTGGACCCGAAGGTGCGGCAGTGGTGGAAGGACAAGGCCGCGGAGATCTACGCCGCGATCCCGGACTTCGGCGGCTTCCTGGTGAAGGCCAATTCCGAAGGCCAGGCCGGTCCGCAGGACTACGGCCGGACGCACGCGGACGGGGCCAACATGCTGGCCGAGGCCGTCGCGCCCTACGGCGGCATCGTGATGTGGCGCGCCTTCGTGTACGCGCCCACGAGCCCCGACCGGGCGAACCAGGCCGTGGAGGAGTTCCTCCCCCTGGACGGCCAGTTTGCGGACAACGTGATCGTCCAGATCAAGAACGGCCCGGTGGACTTCCAGCCGCGCGAGCCCTTCAGCCCGCTGTTCGGCAAGCTGGAGAATACCAAGATGATGATGGAGTTCCAGGTCACGCAGGAATACCTGGGCTTCTCCAACCACCTGGCCTTCCACGGCACCACCTGGGAGGAATGCCTCCAGGCCGATACGTACCAGCACGGTGCGGGCTCGCCCGTGTATAAGAACCTCACGGGCATCGCCGGTGTCGCGAACACGGGCCAGGATCCCAATTTCTGCGGCTACGTGTTCGCCCAGGCCAACTGGTACGCCTACGGCCGTCTCGCCTGGAACCCGACCCTGAGCGCGGAGCAGATTGCCGACGAATGGGTCCGCCAGACGTTCCTGAAGCCGGAAGGAATGAAGGATGCCGCTTTCGCCAAGAAGTTCGTGGAGCCGGTGAAGGGGATTCTGATGGCTTCCCGCGAGGCCGTGGTGGATTATGAGATGCCACTGGGCCTGCATCACTTGTTCGGCGGGACGCACTACGGGCCTATGCCGTGGGACCGGGGCGCCCGTCCCGACTGGACGCCGGCCTACTACCACAAGGCGGACAGCGCGGGCATCGGCTTCGACCGCACCCGCACGGGCTCCGACAACGTGGACCAGTACAACGAGCCGCTGGCATCGACCTATAACAACCTGGAAACCTGCCCGGAGAACCTCCTGCTGTGGTTCCACCACCTGCCCTGGGACTACAAGCTGTCGTCCGGGAAGGACCTGTGGGACGAGATCTGCCTGCATTACGACCGCGGCATCAAGACCGTGGAGGGCTTCCGCGCCACCTGGAATGAGCTGAAGCCATACGTGAGCCCCGTCCTCTGGGCGGAGGCCGAGCGGAAGCTCACGATTCAGGCCAGCGACGCCCGCTGGTGGCGCGACGCCTGCGTGGGCTATTTCCAGACTTTCTCCGGCCGTCCGCTGCCCGCGGGCGTGGAGCCGCTGAGAACCCCCATCGACTCGCTCCTGTTCCGCAGCATCCAGTCCGACCGGCTGGGGATGCCGCAGCACGATGAGGCGGGCGACCCGATCATCGTCAAACCGAGACGTTTCCCCAGAAGACCTCCCCAGCGATGAAAAGATTCCTGCTCGTGCTCGCCCTCGCGGCGGGCCTGACCCCCGCTTTCGCGCAGACGCGCGACTGGGTCACCACCTGGGCCACGGCCCTGCAGATCGCCGAACCGCACAACCGTCCGCCGGAGCCCGGCCTCGCCGGGAACTCCTTCCGGCAGATCGTGCAGGTGTCCATCGGCGGAAAAGCCCTCCGGCTGCACCTGTCGAACCTGTTCAACGCGGATCCGACGGACATCCTGGGCGTGGAAATCGCCGTGGCCAGGACGATGGGCGCGACCCCTGAAATCGACGAGGCGACGACCGTCAAACTGTCGTTCGACGGCCATCCGTCCGTGACGATGGCCCCCGGCGCTTCCGTCGTGTCCGACCCGGTCGCCTTCCCGCTGGAGGAGCGGATGAACCTCGCGATCACCATCCATTACGGGCGCATCTCGTCGACCCTCCTCACGAGCCATCCGGGTTCCCGGACCACATCCTACATCGCCGACGGCTACACGACGGATTTCTCCGCGCCGGTCGCGAAGACGGACCATTGGTACACGATCAGTTCCATCGACGTGAAGCCGCGCCGGCGGAGCGCCGCGATCGCCGTCCTGGGTGATTCCATCACCGACGGCCGCGGCACGACGACGAACGGCCAGGACCGCTGGACGGACCAGCTTTCCCGCTCCCTCCTCTCCGATCCCGCCACACGGAACCTCTCCGTGCTGAACTTCGGCCTGGGCGGCAACTGCATCCTCCGCGGCGGCCTCGGCCCCACGGGCGAGAGCCGTTACGTCCGCGACCTCTTCTGCCACCCCGGCGTCAAGTACATCATCCTCTTCGAGGGGACGAACGACATCGGTACCTCCCGCGGCAACGCCATGGCTACCGCCGAGGGTATCAAGGAGGTATGGACCCGGATCGTCCGGGAGGCCCACGAGCGGGGCATCAAGGTCTTCGGCGCCACCGTCACGCCCGTCAAAGGCAACGGCTACTACTCCCCGGACCACGAAGCCGGGCGCACCGCCTTGAACGAATGGATCCGCACCAGCGGCGTCTTCGACGGCGTAATCGACTTCGACCGTCTGGTCGCCGATCCCGCCCAGCCGGACCGCCTGGACCCCGCCTTCCTCTACCAGAACGACTGGCTCCACCTGAACGCCAAAGGGTACGAGAAGATGGGCTGGGGCATCGACCGGGGCCTGTTCCGGTAAATCCCTCGGCTTTTTCGGCTTTCCCCGGCCGAAAGTGCCGATGGTGGTCCAAGCGGTGGACCACCTTGAGCGAAAAAGGGGGGAAAAACGAAGATGGTGGTCCAGGTCATGGACCACCATCTGCATTTAGGAGATTCGGGACCGAGGCTTACTTCGCCTGGGTGTTCCGGAAGGTTTCGCCGAAGATCAGGTAGCCGACGTTGCCGGCGATGGTGCCTTCGTTCTGGCCCCAGAGGAACGGCCAGTCGTCGTAGTTCTCGAAGTGGTCAGGCTGGCGGAACAGCAGGCCGGGGGCCATGTTGCCGGGGATGAAGGAGAAGTCCGCGCGGTTGTTTCCGTAGAAGACCTGCTTCGGGCGGGCGGCGCCGACCGCAGCGACCCAGGAGTAGTTGTGGTACGGGTGGCAGCCGTACAGCCAGGACGGGGCCTTGTAGATGTGCTCCTTGCCGATGATGTCCGGATAGTGCCGGTGCGCGTTGCACACGGTGGTGCCGAAGCCCGTCACCTGGCCGCCGCCGGCCCAGTTGCCCAGGCCGATGGGCACGCCGTAAGGATTCTGCTTCTCGAGATCCAGGATGTAGTCGCGATACTGCTCCACATACGGGCGGAGTTTCTCCTTATAGGCCTCGTCCATATACGGGACGGCATCCAGGGCTGCGCTGATGGCGCCCATCGGCATCCGCTCGAGGGCGGGCCAGACGGCGGCCGTGAACTGATCCAGATATTTCGGATCCTTGGTGGAGACATAGAGCTGGAGCGCCGTGGAGAAGCTGCCGCCCTGGTTCATCCGGCGGCGGTTGCGGCTGCTGGTATCGGCCGCCATCAGCTTCGTCGCCTCCTCGTCCAGGCGGATGGACTGCTTCAGGGCGCGCTGCGCGAGGTTCGGATTCTTTTCCGCCAAGACGCGGCTGGCGGCCGCGAACATCGTCGCCGCCTGCAGGTCCAGACCCGGATTGCGGCTCGTGAAGGCCCACATATCGTCGGGGGTGCCGCTGGACTTGCCGTCCGCCGACTTCTGGTACGGCTTCAGGCGCGGGTCGTAGTGCAGGCCGTCCGTGATGCCGGATGCATCGCCCAGGTGGTGGTAGTTGTCCAGGACGGAATTCGAGAGGGTCTGGGCCATATGGCCGATCTGCTCGGCCTGGGCCACGAGGTTCAGGACGCCGTGCTCGATGTACTGGAGGATATCCGGCGTTCCGTCAGGCCGATGGAGCTCCACGTAGCGCTGCTCCTCGCTGACGAAGGTCTCGTCCCGCTCGGAACGGAACTGCTCCCACAGGGTGATGAGGTTCATCACCACGCTGATGTTGGAGCCCGTCTCGATGTCGAAGTCGCCGGCGTCGAAGTAACCGCCCACGTTCAGGCCGGGGATGAGTTCCAGCGCCTTGTACTTGGTATCGGTGGTCGGACCCTGCCAGTGCAGGTCGAAGTGGTCCGTCGACGGCGGAGCCTGCAGGTAGCCTTCCTTGAACGGCTCGCCGTGCCAGAGGCGATAGGCCTCGTGGACGGCCATGTGGTTCATATGGACGGGAATCCAGACGTCGCTCGTCGCCACGGTGATCTTGTCATAGACGGTCGGGTCGATGATGAAGTTCCCCGTCCGGGTGTCGCCGTACTTCAGGAAATAGACGCCCGGCTCCTTGAGCGCGGAGAAGTCGAACTTCGCGTAGTTGTACTTGTAGAACTCGCCCCAGACTTTCACGGGACCGGAGAAAGCCTCCTTCTCGGAGCCGTCGGCAGCGACCTTCCAGACGGAAGCCTTCGACTGCACCTTGTCTTTCTTGTCCAGCTCGATGACCGCGACCTTGGGCTGGTCGGGGACATAGCCCATTTGGGAGAAGCCCACGTTCGGCTCCCGGATCCAGCCCGGGACGGCGTTCGGCTCCACGGTCCAGCTGACGACCTTGCCCGTCTGGCCGGCCGGCAGGACGGTCCGGAGGACATACCAGCCGTTTTGCGCGAGCATCCGGCCGTCATAGAGCCGGATCTCGTTCTCGCTGGTGACCTTCACCATCCGCTGCGGGTCATCCGGGGCGAGGAGGAACTCGTGGCCGGCGCTGAGCGGCAGCGGCTCGATGAACTCGCCGGTACCGCGGTCGTCATACGTCCGGTACCCCTTGAACTGGCGCACCTTCTCTTCGTTGGGCCGCACCTTGGTGTCGCTCACCGCGTAGCGCGGGAAACGGTAGGGCTTGCCGTCCACGAGATAGGCCTTGTTCCAGTACTGCGAGGGCAGGAATTCCAGGTTGAAGCCCGCTTCGCCCGCGAGCGCCTCGGGAACCGGCTTGTCCAGATAGACGGAGATTTCCACCGCCTTGCCCTTGGGCTCCACGACGACGCGGGAGTCGAAGTCGTACCAGTCGTAGCGCATACCCACCTCGATGGTCTGCGCAAGGGTGTCGACGGTACGCGAGGTCATCGTGGGCACGAGATCCCACTGCTCGGGCGTGACATTCAGGCGGACGGCGCCGCCCTGGACGGTCCGCACCCCGTGATGGACGATTTCGATGCCGGAATCCTTCTCGTCATTGAATCCACCGCTGAAGGGGTTGCTGAACACGAGGACATTGACCCCCTGGCGTTCGAAGTAGCCAAGGTCGTTCAATTTCAGGTCCGGAGCTTCGCTCTGGCAAGCCGCCGCCAGGAGGATGGCGGCCAAAAGGGAGTATCGCTTCATGGGTTTTGGTGTTATTGACACGAAGATATGTAAAAAATGTCAAATAATCAACCCTTTAACCCCTTGACGAAGGCGGAAGGGGATACATTGAACTGTTTCTGGAAGCAGGTGGCGAAATAGGACGGCGAGGAGAAGCCGGTCATATAGGCCACCTCGCTGACCCGGTATTTCTGGCTGGAGAGCATCTCGGCGGCCTTTTTGAGGCGGCTCACGCGGATGTATTCGTTGATGTTGAGGCCCGTGTTCGCCGTCACCTTGCGGTACAGCGTGGATTTGCTCGTGCCCAGTTCGGTGGTGAGCGTCTCGATGTTCAGGTCGGGTTCCGCGAGGTGCTTCATCACGATGTCGTGGAGCCGTTCCATGAATTCCTGGTCCATGCCGCCCGTCACCATCGAGTTGAAGTGGGTGAGCGGCGACTGGGTGAACTGGCGGTTCGCGATCTCCCGGTTCTTGAACAGGTTCGCGATGTTCGCCAGGAGCAGCTCGATGGCGAACGGCTTCTCGATGTAGCCGTCGGCGCCGGCCTGGAGCGTCTCGATGCGGGTCTCCATCCCCACGGCCGCGGTCAGGAGGATGACCGGGATGTGGCAGTATTCGGTGGTGGACTTGATCCGGTTGCACAGGGCCACGCCGTCGATCCCCGGCATCATGATGTCGCTCACGACGAGGTCGATGCGTTGCTTTTCGACCAGCTGCAGGGCGTCTTCGCCGTTGGCGGCCACCAGGACGTTGTACTGCTCCGACAGTTCTTTGGCAAGGTATCCCCGCATCTCCGGGTCGTCTTCCACCACGAGGACAGTGTGATGGAGATTGTCGATGGCGGCGGGCATCTCCTCGCTTTCCTCTTTTTCGCGGACGGACGGGAGTTCAACCGTCGTTTCCTGATGCACAGGCAGTTCCAGCACGAAGGAATTGAAATCCGGGACGGAGCGGTCCAGCGTGAGGGTGCCGCCGTGCAGGGCCGCGAGACTCCGGGCGTAGGGAAGGCCGAGCCCGGTCCCCTTGCCCTGCCGGGCGAGGCTGCCCTGGTAGAATTTCTCGAAGATATGGTCGGCGTCCTCTTCCAGGATCCGCTCGCCGTTGCTGTCCACGCGGACGCGGACGCGCTCGCCGTCTGGCAGTGACTCCAGCGCTACGCGGACGTGTCCGTTTCCGTACTTGCAGGCGTTGGAAAGCAGGTTTCCGACAATCTTCTCCACCATTTCTCCCGCGCAGTCCACCACGAAAGGCGTCTCCGGCAGGGAAACGTCCATCTGGATGTGCTGGTCCATCGCCACCGGGACGAACCGGTCGCAGGTCTTCCGGACGAGGGCGGCGAGGTCGTTCGGGAGGAACGTGGGCTTCACCTCCATCTTTTCCATCTTCCGGAGGTCCAGGAGCTGGTTCGTCAGGCTCAGGAGGCGCTCGGCGTTGGCCTGCATCGTGAGGAGTTCCTGCCGGTTGCTCTCCGTGTAGTTCCCGCTGGAAATGATCTTGTCCAGCGGCATCTTGATCAGGGACAGCGGGGTGCGGATCTCGTGGGTGATGTTCGTGAAGAAGTTGATCTTCGCGTCGTACAGTTCCTTCTGCTGCTCGGTCTGGAGCTTCTCCACCTGCCGTGTCATCCGCATCTGGCGGATATGGTCCCATTGCTGCGCCAGGATTCCCAGGACCAGGAGGGCCGCCAGGGCGTAGAGGATGAAGGCGGCGACGGACCGGTACAGGGGCGGGCGGATTTCGATGTCCAGGACCCGGTAGGCTTCCCGGCGGTTGCCCACGCCGTTCACGCGGAATTGGTATTTTCCGGGCGCGAGGTCCGTGTAGGTGGTCTCGCCGCTGGAGGTGAAACTCTGGATGGACCGTCGCTTGCCTGCCAGGACCGTCTGGAACATCCCGGTGCGCGAAGACTGGAAATCCGGGGCGGCATACCGGATGGTCAGCGAGGAAAGGTCCTTGTAGCGGAGGCGGATCTTCTCGGTGTGGAGGGTGGATTTCCCTTCCTGGGTGACGGAGAAAGGCCCGGAAGGGCCGATGGCGGAAATCTCGGTGATGAACAGTTTCAGCGGCGCCCGGTTCGTGCGTTCGGGCGGAGTGAACCCGACCAGGCCGCGGCTCGTTCCGAAATACAGCCGGCCGCTGGAGGTGGAGCACGCGGAGCCGTAGGAATACTGGTTCATCGTGTCCCCGTGTTCCTCCTGGTAGATTTCCCGGATGGACAAGTCCTCGGGATCGAGCTTCACGATGCCGTGGGTGGTGGTCAGCCAGAGCACCTGGTCCAGGTCTTCCACGAGACAGCAGGTGATGGAGGAGGGAAGTCCGTTGCGGCGGGAAAGGGACCGGAACCGGAAGTTCCCGGAGGCGATTTCGTCCATCCCGGCGAAACAGGCGCCGCCCGTTTCCGTGAGTACCCACAGCCGGTGGCGGCTGTCTTCCCGGATGCTGGTGATATAGTCGGAGGTGAGCCCGAACTCCTTGTCATTCAGGGTAATATGCTTATAGGAACCGTCTTTGCCCGTCCACAGTCCGTTCCCGTAGGTGCCCACCCAGAGGTTGCCCCGGGAATCCTCATACATGGCGTGGATGAAACTGCTGCCGAATTCCGGGCAGGACTGGAAGCGGTCTGCTGTCCGGTCATACCGGTACATACCGGAGGTCGTTCCCAGATAGATATCACCGGAGCGGGTGCCGGCAATCGATGCGGCAGACAGCTCGGAGAGATAGGTCTTGCGGATTTTCCGGCTCGGGAAATCCATCCGGTAGACGCCGTTCCCGAAGGTGGCGATCCAGAGGTCGTTTCCATCCAGGCAGAGGCCCTGGATATTGAGGGGGGCGCCGCCCGGTCCGGGGAAGGTCAGATCCTCGATGGAATTGTCCGCGAGGTTCAGCAGGGTCAGGCCACCGTCTTCGGCGCCGGCCAGGATGTGGCTGTCATCGACCGCTACGACCGGACGGATCATGTCTCCAGGGAGGTCTCCGCCGGAGCGGCGGCCGAGATGCCGGGAAACGAGGCTCCGGGGGTTGCGGTGCAAGGACAGGCCGTTGTAGAACATGCCCGCCCAGAGGTTCCCCTGGCGGTCCATGAGCATGGACCAGATGTCCTCGCCGGCGATGGAGTCCGGATCCGACCGGTCGTGGGTGAATACCTGGCGCCGGTCTCCATCCACCAGGACGATGCCATGGTCCGTGCCCAGCCAGCACCGCCCGTCGCTTTCGGGGACGATGCACCGGATTTCGCCGTTGTCGGTCTGGTACAGGGGCGTGGTGGCGTGGGTGAGAATGTCGGTTCGGAGGACGATGCCGCCGGGGGCGGAAGAAAGGATGTGGCCCGCGCCGTCCGAGACGATGTCCTGCCGGGAGAACCGTTCTCCGGCCCCGCGGTGGATCTGCTCAAAACTGCTGCTGATGGTGTTGAAGCGGTACAGGTCGCCGGCGGTGGACAGGAACCAGATGCTGCCGTTGCTGTCGGCTTCGACCGTGTTGCTGTGGAACTGGGCTTCCGGGGAGAAATCCATCAGGATTTCACGGACAGGGTCCCAGCAGAAGATGTCCTCGTTGGCGAACCAGACCATTCCGTTGCGGTCCACGGCGATGTCCGCCGCGCCGACCTGGTTGCCGGAGAGGTTGCGCCGGATCGTCCGCGTCTGCCCGGTGTTCAGGTCGTGGAAGCCGATGCCGCGGGTGGTGATGAACCACAGGCGGTGCTGCGGGTCCTCCGCCAGGCTCATCGCCAGGCAGCCCAGGATGTCGCAGGACGGGTCCTCCAGCGGCTTGAAGTGAAGGCCGTCATACATGCAGATGCCCTCGCGCGTACATAACCAGATCAGTCCGTCGCTGTCCTGGTAGATGGCGCGGACCGAGTTGTCGGGAAGGCCGTCGTCGGTCGAGAAATTCCGGAACTGGGTATGGAAGTTCTGCGTCCATCCGGGGAGGACGGACCAGAGAAGAAGGGCAAACAGAATCGCTTTTTTCATTATTCGTTCTTTGACGATGCAAGGTAGCAAAAATAACTTTTAAAATCCATTCATAGGATGTTAAAAATCTTCCAAAAGCCACCCTCCGGGTGCAAAATGATTGAGAATTGATTGATTTGTTTCCGAATTCGGTCGCGTTTTGAAAGGTTTCGCCTTTATAAAAGGGTACATTTGTCTCCGGCTGCATAGCACAAAACTGTTTAACCATAAACATCTAACCAACCAAAACAACGCTTTTATGACCAGGCAATTTTTTGCAAGAATGGCCGCCGCTGTGATGATCGTCGCAGCGGGCCTCCTGGGAACGGTTGCGACCGCCCAGAACCGCGCCATCAGCGGAACGGTTGTCGATGAGAGCGGCGCTCCGATCATCGGAGCCGCCGTCGTCGTCGTAGGCAACTCGTCCATTGGTGCCGTTACTGACGTGAACGGAGTTTTCCGTCTCAATGTCCCGGCTGGCGCCAACATCAACGTGTCCTGCATCGGTTATGCCGACCAGACCGTTGCCATTGGCAACCAGACCACCTTCCGCTTCGTCCTTGCGGAGAACACCGAATTCCTGGACGAGACCGTCGTCATCGGTTATGGTGTCCAGAAGAAGAGCGACCTCACGGGCGCCGTCGCTTCCGTGGGTGCGGATGACATCAAGAACCTTTCCGTCAATGACGCCGCCGCCGCCCTGCAGGGTAAGGCCGCCGGTGTCCACGTCATGACGAACGGTTCCCCGGGCTCCGGCGCCGAGATTCGCGTCCGTGGTTATTCCTCCAACACCACCGATGCCTCCAAGGTCGCTCCGCTGTATATCGTGGACGGCCTTCAGGTTTCCAGCATCCAGTATCTGGATCCTTCCATGATCCAGTCCATCGAGATCCTGAAGGATGCCGCCTCCGCCGCCATCTACGGCGCCCAGGCTGGTAACGGTGTCGTCCTTGTCACGACCAAGAGCGGTTCCGAAGGCACCGCCAGCGTGAACTACACGGCCAAGGCCACCCTCCAGAACTTCCACAAGCGTCCGCAGATGAACCGCGAGCAGATGCTCCGCTATGTCGAATATGAATATGGCAAGGACTATGTCGATAATTACCTCCGAGACTTCGACAAGCCCAATGCCGATTATCCGAACGGCGTCATCGACACCGACTGGATCTCCGCCTATCTCGAGCCCAGCTGGAGCCAGCAGCATTCCCTGAGCTTCTCCGGCGGTAACAAGAACGGCCACTTCTTCACCGCTTTAAACTATGTGAACCAGAACGGTATCGTCAAGGGCGACAAGGATGTCTACAAGAGACTCCAGGCTCAAGTCAACGCCGACTACCAGCTCTTCAAGTGGCTGCAGGTCGGTTCCAACAACTCCATCGAAAAGTGGTCCACCAAGAGCGTTTCCCAGCGTGGTTACTCCTCCTCCTTCGAGAACATGCTCACCCTGGATCCGCTGACCCCGGTTTACTGGAAGACTCCGGACGACATGCCCGCCGCTTTCCGCGAGATGTACGACAACGTGCAGGCCGGCACGGCCGCCGCTCCTTACCGTTTCCTCGGTGACGAGAACGGCTTCTTCGCCAATACGCCTTACTCCGACGTGGAAGGCAGCCCGCTCGCCAAGCGCGACGCTTCCGAGGACTCCAACGGTGGTTTCAACATCAACGGAACCCTGTTCGCCAACATCATGCCTTTCAAGGGCTTCACCTTCACTTCCCGCCTGGGTTACCGCCTCAGCCAGAGCGCGAGCCACTCCTACACCGCTCCTTATTATATCGGTCGTGGTTCCAAGGACAATTATTCCATCAGTGCTACGGCCAGCACCGGCTGGTACTATCAGTGGGAGAACTTCGCGAACTACCTCTTCAACATCGGTAAGAACAACTTCACGGTCATGGCCGGTATGTCCTATCGCGAGAACAATTCCGACAGCGTCCGCGGCTGGGCAGATGGTGAGACCGGCGTAGAGATCCTGAATTCCCTGGAGGATCAGTTCCACTATCTGAGCTATGTCAAGGGTGACGTCACCAAGAAGTTCAGCAACGCCCCTGGCAAGTCCGCTTCCCTCGCATACTTCGGCCGCATCATCTGGAGCTATGACAACCGTTACAGCCTCCAGGCCAACTTCCGCGCCGATGCGTTCGACTCTTCCAAGCTCCCGAAGAACAACCGCTGGGGTTATTTCCCGTCCTTCTCCGCCGGCTGGACCGTCAGCAACGAGCGCTTCTTCAAGGACAACCTGGACAACAACATCTTCAATTTCCTGAAGTTCCGTGCTTCCTGGGGTCGTAACGGTAACATCGCCGTCCTCGGTGGCTATAGCTATGATACCACCCTTTCCGTGGGTAACAACTGGTATCAGTACCACGTGGACCAGATTGGTTCCACCAACTCCTCCGCTCCGAACCTCGGCGGCGGCCTGCCCAACCCGAACCTGACTTGGGAAACCTCCGAGCAGCTCGACCTCGGTCTCAACGCGCGTTTCTTCAACAACCGCCTGACCTTCGACGTCGACTACTACAACAAGCAGACGAAGGACCTCATCTTCAAGATTGACACGCCTACCGAACTGGGTGCCTCCACCTCCACCGTGAACGGCGGTAAGGTCCTGAACACGGGTTGGGAATTCGAGCTGGGCTGGAGAGACACCATCGGTGACTTCAGCTATGGCATCAACGGTAACTTCTCCACCCTGCGCAACGAGGTGCTTGAGCTGGCCGCCCGTGCCGGCCGTATCACCAATGCGGATGCGAGCTCCACGAACTACAAGATCATGACCGCCTTCGAAAACGGCTATCCGATCTGGTATCTCCTCGGTTGGGACTATCGCGGCATGGATGCCAATGGCGTCCCGCAGTTCATGGGCGCTGACGGCAACCTCACCGCGGAGCCGACCACGAGCGACATGACCTACATCGGCAAGGGCACCCCGTCCTTCACCTACGGCTTGAACTTCAACATGGCCTGGAAGGGCTTCGACTTCACCCTGTACGGCGCTGGCGTGGGCGGCAACTCCATCCTGCCGGTCCTCCACCGCACCGGTTTCAAGAATGGCCTGAAGGTGTACCTGGACGGCTATGAGAATGGTACGATGCCGAACCCCAAGACGATCCTCTCGTTCGACCATCCTTTCTGGTCCTCCTCGGGTAACCTCTTCAAGGGCGACTTCTTCCGCATCAAGCAGATGCAGTTCGGCTACACCCTGCCGCGCAACATCACCCGGAAGATCATGATCAGCAACCTCCGCTTCTACGTCTCGCTTGACGACTACTTCACCTTCACCAGCTATCCGGGCCTGGATCCGGAGACGGCTTCCACCAACAACACGTCCGGTGCCGGTCTCGACTGGGGTTCCTATCCTACCATGCAGAAGGTGGTTTTCGGTGTTAACCTGACTTTCTAAATGCTTTCTACCATGAAAAAGATTATCATCCCTATACTGTTCGTGATTGCGCTGGCTGCCACTTCCTGCGAGAAACGCCTGGATATCCCCCAGAAGGGTGTCATCAGCTACAGCAACTTCTTCAAGTCTGACGCCGACGCCCAGGCCGCCCGTACCAATATGTATGCTTCCTTTTGTGACAATGTGGCTTCCTGCAGCGGCGGTTGGATCTACGTCCCGGAACTGATGATCCTCAACTATTCGGCCGACGATGTCCTCGCTGCGGGCGGTGATGCCGAAGACCACGGTGGTTTCCGCGTCTTCTGCGAATTCCGCTATTCCGAACGTGACGGTGCCATCAAGACCCTGTATAACCACTACGCCAACGTCATTTACGCGTGCAACTTCATCATTTCCAACTTCTCGAACGAGAATCGCAACGGTGTCGAGCCTCAATTCTCGAGCGCCTTCACCAAGCAGTGCGTGGAAGAGGCCCGCGTCATGCGCGCATACTGCCATATGATGATGGCCCTTACCTGGAACCGTCCGAACATCGTGGACCGTATCCTCGAAGGTGACGAGCTTCCGACCCAGGCCGAGAGCCAGGACCAGGTCCTCAAGTGGGTCATCGCCGAGTGCGAAAAGGCCATCTCTTCCGGTTCCCTCGTCGAGCGGTCCAGCACGAGCGACAAGGATGCCACCGCGATCATGACCAAGGGCTTCGCCCAGTTCGTCGCCGGTAAGGCCGCTATGTTCGATAACGACCCGACCACCGCCCGCAAGTATCTCGGCGACTTGATCAACTCCGGAAAGTACGCCCTCGTCAAGTCCGAGGACTACTGGACGAACTTCCACATTGACGGCGACGGCAACTCCGAGAAGATCTTCGAGCCCAACTACATCGCCGATCCTGCGTATACCAGCACGGCCCGCGGCCGTTGGATGACCGCCGACGTTCTCTGCTGGCGTACCGACGCCCTCGCCTCCACTCCGACCGTCTGCGCCGACCTTCCGGGTGTCGGTGGCGGCTGGAATGGCGGCGCCATCCAGGAAGACTTCGCGAAGAAGTTCCTGGAGCACGACGGCAATTCCCCTCGTCGTCGGGCCACCTTCCTCACCGCGGACGAGTTCCTTTATGAGATGGATTGGACCGGTTCCAAAGTGAATGACGGCACGCTCGATCAGAAGAAGGCAGATGACGCCCGCGGTATCCGTTCTGCAAAGGGTGTTTACAGCCACGGCCCTTATTTCGAGTGGAAGATGATGGTTTACCACAACCCGCCGAAGATTCTCACGGGTGGAAAGGAAGGCTATCACGCTGACAATGTGCCCGCCTCGGGTGCGAACTCCAACCAGAAGAACTATGCGGTCGCCCGTTATGCGGAAGCCCTCCTGCTCTATGCCGAGGCCTGCATCGGTGCCGACGAGGCCAACGGCCTGAAGGCCCTCAACGAGGTTCAGCGTCGTTCCGGTTCCGGTAAGATCAGCAGTAAGCTGACCTTCCAGGATGTGATGGATGAGAAGCAGTACGAACTCTGGTTCGAAAACTGCCGCTTCCACGATCTCGTCCGTTGGGCCGCGCAGGGCAAGGTGGACCTCAATGAGGTGTTCAACACCCGCTACGGTGGCATCCACGAGAAGATTCCTACGGTGTATGATGAGTTCTTCACGAAAGATGCGCCGGAGCATAAGCTCTACACGACCTATTCCGTGGCTCATTACAACAAGTTCACGGTCGGTAAGAACGAGTACCTCCCGTTCCCGTACGACGTGAAGAACGGTAACCCGAACCTGCAGGATGTCCTCGGCTGGGCTTATCTGAATAAACCCGCTGCGGAATAATCCGGTCAGCCTGTAACTAATCCGGGCCGGGGTGATACCCGACCCGGGTTCCAAACACAACACACTGCACCCATGAAGAAGCTCTTTCTTTCAATGGTTGCCGCCTTGACCGTACTGAACGCAACCGCACAAGACAAGAATTTCCATATTTTCCTCTGCTTCGGGCAGTCGAATATGGAGGGTAACGCGCGCATCGAGCCGCAGGATTCCGTCGGGGTGTCCGACAATTTCCTGAATCTCTCCGCCGTCAATTTCTCCGACAAGTCCCGCAAGATGGGCAAGTGGTACAAGGCCCTGCCGCCGCTGTGCCGCGAGAATACCGGTCTGACGCCGGTCGATTACTTCGGTCGCACCCTGCTGGAAAACCTGCCGGAAGGACATAAGGTGGGCATCGTGCACGTCGCCATCGGCGGCATCAGCATCGACGGTTTCCTGCCGGACCGGATCGACGAGTATGCGAAGACGGCTCCGGAATGGATGAAGCCCATGCTGGCGGCCTATGACGGCCATCCGTACGACCGGCTGGTCGCGATGGGCAAGATCGCGAAGAAGAAGGGTGTCATTTCCGGCATCCTGATGCACCAGGGCGAGACGAACACCGGCGACCCCAAGTGGCCCGCCGACGTGAAGACCGTCTACGAGAACCTCTTGAGAGACCTGAAACTCAATGCGGAAGACGTGCCGCTCCTCGTGGGTGAAGTGGTCGCGGCGGACCGGGGCGGCACCTGCGCCGCGCACAACGCCGTCATCGACACCATCGGCCGCGTGATTCCCACGGCCCATGTCATCCCCGCCGATGGTTGCCCGCAAAACTTCGATTTCCTGCACTTTACCGCCGCAGGCTACCGTGAGCTCGGCCGCCGCTACGCCGCGGAGATGCTCAAGATCTGGGGCATCCCGTACAAGCCCGCGCCGGGGGACTACCATTCCACCGCGGTCGCCTCTCCGCTCGTGAGCATGGCGGGCGCCGTTACCTTCAACCTCCAGGCCCCGAACGCCAAGGAAGTGCTGCTCTCCAGCCAGTTTCTGAAAGAGCCCATGCCCATGAAAAAGGGCCGGAACGGCCTGTGGACCCTCACGGTCACGCCGGAGAAGCGCGACATCTATCCGTATAACTTTGTCGTCGATGGCACGGCCATCGCCGACCCGCTGAACAAGGACGTTTTCCCGAACGAGAACTTCAAGGCCTCCCTGGTGGAGATTCCGGCGGGCTTCGCCTTTCGCCGTCCGGGCGCTCCGGCGCCCCAGGCGCAGCAGGGCGTTCCTTACGGCGTCCGCGACGTCCCGCACGGCAAGATGCAGTACTGCCAGTACCGCTCGTCCGTCCTGAACGCCTGGCGTCCGCTCGTGGTCTATACGCCTGCCGGCTATGAGACTTCCGGAAAGAATTATCCCGTGTTCTACCTCGTCAGCGGCACCACCGACACGGAGGAGACCTGGTTCAAGGTGGGCAAGCTGAACACCATCCTGGACAACCTCATCGCCGACGGCAAGGCCGAGCCGATGATCGTCGTGATGCCGTACGGCAACATGGGCTCCACCCCGCAGCCCACCTCGATGGCCGCGACGAAGATGTACGAAGTCTTCGCAAAGGAAATGACCGAATGCATCATGCCGTATGTGGAGCAGTCCTTCCGCACGGTGAACGACCGCGACCACCGCGCCATCGCGGGCTTCTCCCGCGGCGGCGGCCAGTCGCTCTTCACCGCCCTGAGCCACCCCGAGCAGTTTGCCTGGCTGGCGTCTTACAGCGCCTACCTCACGCCGGAGATGATGGACACCTGCTTCCCGCAGTACGGCGAGAATCCGGGCCTCATCAACGACCAGTTTAAACTGGTGTGGTATGGCGTGGGCTCCGAGGACTTCCTGTACAAGCAGGTTGTGGAGAACCGCGAATACCTGGACAAGAAGGGCATCAAGCACGAAGATATGAACACAGGTGGCGGCCATACCTGGATGAACGCCCGCGCCTACCTGAACGAAACTTTGCAAAAATTCTTCAAATGAAAAAGATCCTGACCCTTACGCTGGCGCTGGCCGCCAGTATGGTCGCCTTTGCGCAGACCCCTGCTTCCACCAATGTCCCTACCAAGGAGTATCCCTGCGTGGATGCCGAGGGCCGTGCCACCTTCCAGATCGCCGCGCCTACGGCGACGGACGTGCAGGTGGACATCTGCAACAAGAAATATCCCCTCACCAAGGATGAGAAGGGGGTCTGGACCGGCACGACGGACCCGCTGGTGGTGGGCTTCCATTACTATGCGCTCCTGGTGGACGGCGTCCGCGTGAACGACCCCAACAGCGAGACCTTCTACGGCTGCAGCCAGCAGACGAGCGGCATCGAGATTCCCGAAAAGCCGGAAGTGGCCGCGTACTACACCTTCAACCCGGCCGTCCCGCACGGCCAGGTGCGCGAGTGCCAGTACTGGAGCGAGATCGAGAAGGCGGTCCGCACCTGCTACGTGTACACCCCGGCCGAATATGAGAAGGGCAAGAAGAAGTACCCGGTGCTGTACCTGCAGCACGGCATGGGCGAGGACGAGCGCGGCTGGCACGAGCAGGGCCACATGGCCAACATCCTGGACAACAGCATCGCCGCCGGCAAGAGCGTCCCGATGATCGTGGTGATGGACTACGGCAACTGCGGCTACGGCTTCGGCGCCAAGAAGGGCGAGACGATGCAGAATTTCGGCGCCTCCTTCTATCCTCTCCTCCTCAATGAGATCATCCCGTACATTGAGAAGACCTTCCGCGTGAAGGCGGACCGCGAGAACCGCGCGATGGCCGGACTCTCCTGGGGCGGTCACCAGACCTTCGACGTGGCCCTCACGAACCTGGACAAGTTCGCCTGGATGGGCACCTTCAGCGGCGCCATCTTCAATATGCCGGGCACCGATTTCAAGACCCTGTACGACGGAGCCTTCGCGGATGCCGCGAAGTTCAACAAGCAGGTCCACTACCTCTTTATGGGCATGGGCTCCGAGGAGAACTTCGGCGCCGACCGCTTCGTGAAGTCCCTGCACGAGATCGGCATCGACGCGACCTACTACGAGTCCCCGGGCACCGCCCACGAGTGGCTCACCTGGCGCCGCTGCCTCAACGAGTTCATTCCCCACATCTTCAAGAAATAAACGACCATGAAGAGATTCATCCTCCCCCTCGCCGCGTTGCTGCTTTCCTGCGGCCTTTTCGCCCAGAACCCCGTCATCAAGGGTCTGTACAGCGCCGACCCCACCGCCCGCGTCTTCAACGGGAAAGTGTACCTCTTCCCTTCGCATGACATCATCAGCCCGGTGGAGCCCGAACGCCGCTGGTTCTGCATGGAAGACTACCACGTCTTCTCCTCCGAGGACCTCGTGAACTGGACAGACCACGGCGTGATCCTGGACCAGAAAGACGTGCCCTGGGGCAATCCTGAGGGATATTCGATGTGGGCGCCCGACTGCGTCGAGAAGGACGGCAAGTATTATTTCTATTTCCCGAACGCCTCCAAGGTAGGCCGCGGCTTCGCCGTGGGCGTGGCCATTGCCGACCGCCCCGAGGGACCGTATGTTCCGCAGCCGGAGCCCATCGAGGGCATCAATGGTATCGATCCCTGCGTGCTTCAGGCCTCCGACGGCAACGCTTACATCTTCTGGGGCAACGGCCGCTGCGCCAAGCTCGATCCCAGCATGACGAAACTCGCCGACGACAACCCCAAGACCACGATGAAGTGGGGCAACCGCGAGATGGAGATGGTGGGTGTCAACTGCCTCCAGGGCCTGCCCAGCCGGCAGGCCGAGGGCCCCTTCGCCTTCGAAAAGGACGGCAACTTCTACCTTACCTATCCGTATGTGAAGGAGAACACCGAGGTGCTCGCCTATGCGATGAGCAAGAGCCCGATGGGCCCCTACGAGTACAAGGGCATCATCATGGAGCGTTCCCAGAACGAGTGCTGGACGAACCATCATTCCATCGTGGAGTACAAGGGCCAGTGGTACCTGTTCTATCATCACAATGACTATTCTCCGAACTTCGACAAGAACCGTTCGGTGCGCATCGACAAGATCTCCTTCCTCCCGGACGGCACCATCGAGCAGGTCACCCCGACCCTCCGCGGCGTGGGTGAGACCAAGGCCACGGACCACATCCAGATGGACCGCTACAGCGCCGTTTACCACTATGGCATCTATGACGACCTGCTGGATGCGGCGAACCCCTTCGAGGGCTTCTACATCCATTTCGCCCGCGGGAACACCTGGGTCCGCTACGATGAGATCAACTTCGGCGAAATCGCTCCGACGAAGGCCATCTTCCGCATCCGCAGCGCCGCTCCGGCCAAGGTGTCTTTCCAGACCCGGGACGAGAAGATCGTCGGGACCTTCGACCTTCCGGCTTCCAAGGACTGGAAGGAAGTGAAGCTTCCGTTCGAAACCCCGCTCACGGGCATGCAGAACATCAAACTCATTGTGGACGAAGGCAAGGACCTCGACGTAGACTGGATTTCCTTCGAATAGTACAGGACTATGAATCGACTTCTACCAGCTCTGGCTATGGGCCTGGCGCTCGTGGCTTGTAAGCCGGCCGTTTCTCCCGGGGTGGCCGTCTTCGAGAGTTTCCGGTACGAGGGCAGGGACGCCGTCTACCAGGCGCATCCCCTGTCCGGGAAGGATGTGGTGTACAACCCCATCCTGCCGGGCTGGTATTCCGATCCGAGCATCTGCACCAACGGTGAGGGAGACTATTTCCTGGTCACGTCCACCTTCAGCTATTTTCCGGGCGTCCCGATCTTCCACAGCCGCGACCTGGTGAACTGGAAGCAGGTCGGCCACGTGCTGGACCGCCCGTCGCAGCTGACGGGCCTCGGCCGCCAGCGCACGAGCGGCGGCATCTACGCCCCGGACATCAAGTACAACCCGGCGAACCGGACGTACTATATGATCACCACGAACGTGGGCACGGGCAATTTCCTCGTCAAGACGCAGGACCCTTTCGGCGCCTGGTCGGAGCCGATCCTGCTTCCGCAGGTGCAGGGCATCGACCCGTCCCTGCTCTTCGACGAGGATGGCAGGGCCTACATCGTGAACAACGACGAGGCGCCGGGCGGCAAGCCCGAGTATGACGGCCACCGCACGATCCGCATCGTGGAATACGACGTGAAGAACGACTGCACGATCGGCGAGCGGAAAATCATCGTGGACAAGGGCGTGGACCCGGCCGCGAAGCCCATCTGGATCGAGGGGCCGCACCTGTACAAGATCGACGGGAAGTATTACCTGATGTGCGCGGAAGGCGGCACTTCGGACCAGCATTCGGAGGTGGTTTTCCGGGCCGACACCCCGATGGGGGAGTACAAGCCCTGGAACCGGAATCCCATCCTGACGCAGCGCCATCTCGCGGCCGACCGGCCGGATCCGGTCACCTGCACGGGCCACGCGGACCTCGTACGGACTCCGGAAGGGGCGTGGTGGGGCGTTTTCCTGGGCTGCAGACCTGTCAAGGGCGGTTTCGAGAACCTCGGCCGCGAGACGTTCCTGATGCCCGTGCGTTGGTCCGAAGACGGTTTCCCGTACTTCCTGGAAGGGGAGGAGACGGTTCCTTTCCTCGTCCGAGTCCCCGGCACCCGGGTGGAGGGAACGCCCACCTTCGGCAACTTTGTCGTGGAAGATTCCTTTGCGGGTGACCGGATGGACTTGGCGTGGATGACGCTCCGCGGTCCCGCGGACGGGCTCTATGCCTTGAAGGGCGGGGCGCTGGAACTGACCTGTTCCCCGATGCGCGCCACCCGGTTCGAGACGCCGGCCCTTTTCCTGCGCCGCCTGCAGCACCACGCTTTCTCCGCCTCCACGCGGATGCGCTTCGCCCCGGAGGGGAGCGAGGCCGCGGGCCTGCTTCTGTACAAGGACGAGCGGCACCAGTATTTCCTGAAAGTGTGCCTCGTGGACGGGGCGCCGGCCATCGCCCTCGAGCGCTGCGGCGAAACCCTTTCCAGGGAGGCGCTCCCGGAGTCCTTCAGCACCGTGGACCTGTGCATCGCCTCCGACGACGGGCGAACGTTCCGTTTCGGGTATGCGGTGGACGGCCGGGCGATGCGCACGCTTGTCGCGAATGTCGATGCCTCTTACCTATCTACGGCCGTCGCGGGCGGTTTCACCGGAACCACCGTCGGGCCTTATGCCGTGAAATGATAATACCAAAACACTCTAATTTATACCTCATGAAAAAAGTACTTTTGACTTTGGCGGCCTTCGCCGGCGCTCTGTGCCTGAATGCGCAGAATGCCGACGAACCGGTCTACGCCGACTCCTCGACCAACCTCGAGAAGTACATGGTCCCCGCCACCGGGGATTTCGCCACCCCCGACAAGGATGGCTTCCTGGGCCGTTGGCTGCTGCTGGACCCCATCAGCAAGCCCAACCGCAGCAACACCGTCTTCACCGACAGCTACATCCGTGAGGTGTTCGCCGTCCCGTATTTCAAGGGACAGCGCGAAGACGTCCTTCCCAAGGACGGTTCCAAGGTGAAGGTGACCGTCGAGTACCAGCCGCCCGTGGATATGACCGCCGGCCGTCCCCGTATGCGCTTCGACGAGCCTGTCGTCTATGAGAAGAAGGTCAAGAAGCTCCAGTGGCACGCCTTCGACAGCCAGCGCTACAACGTGAAGCTCTTCCGCTTCGCGACGAACCTCACCGAGGACCGTTACGGCGTCATCTTCTGGGCCGTGACCGTGGTGAACTGCCCGGAGGACATTCCGAATGTCCGCATGTCCGTCGGCTCCAACTCCGCTTCGATGTGGTGGGTGAACGGCGAAGAGGCCGTCATCCTGTCCGGCGACCGCCGGATGGTGGCGGACGACGTCGCCTCCGAGCGCCTCACCCTCAAGAAAGGCCGCAACGTGATCTGGGGCGCCGTCATCAACGGCCCCGGCATGAGCGACTTCTGCGTCCGCTTCATCGACGAGGCGGGCAACCCGGTCAAGAACATCACCCTCAGCACGAAATAAGCCATGAAAAAGAATATCCTTCTCGCGGGCATTCTTGCCCTGGCCTGTGTCTCCGCAGCCGCCCAGGTGGGCGCTCCCTACATCCACGACCCGTCCACGATCCAGTTCTGTGACGGTAAGTATTACACCTTCGGCACCGGTGGCGGCGGCCTGATGTCCGCCGACGGCTGGACCTGGGAAAGCGGCGCGGTCCGTCCCGGCGGCGGCGCGGCCCCGGACGCCATCAAGATCGGTGACCGGTACCTCGTGGGCTACAGCGCCACGGGCGGCGGTCTCGGCGGCGGTCACGCCGGCCGGATCCTCACGATGTGGAACAAGACCCTGGACCCGAATTCCCCGGACTTCGCCTATACCGAGCCCATCGAAGTGGCGCATTCGGAGGTGGATGAAGACTGCGACGCCATCGACATCGGCCTCCTGATGGATCCCGACGGCCGCCTGTTCTGCACCTACGGCACCTATTTCGGCAACATCCGGATGGTCGAGCTCGATCCCAAGACGGGTGCGCGTCTCCCCGGCAACAAGGCCGTGGACGTCGCCATCGACTGCGAGGCTTCCGTGATGATCTACAATGACGGCTGGTACTACCTGCTGGGCACCCACGGCACCTGCTGCGACGGCGTGAACTCCACCTACAACATCGTGGTGGGCCGTTCCCGCAAGCCCACCGGCCCGTTCCTGGACAATATGGGCCGCGACATGCTGCGCGGCGGTGGCAAGATGGTCGTCGCCGCCGACGAACGCCAGTTCGGCGCCGGCCACTTCGGCCGCTACATCGAAGAACCGGGCGTGGAGAAGATGTCCTTCCACTGGGAGGCCGACCTGGACCGCAGCGGCCGCAGCGTCCTCGCCATCCGTCCGATCCTGTGGAAGAACGGCTGGCCGGAAGCCGGCGAACTCTTCCAGGACGGCAACTACAAGATCCTGTCCCGCCGTCGCGGCTACGCGCTCGAGCTGACCGTGGACTTCGTCCGCGCCCAGGGCGGCATGCGCATGTTCGGTTTCGGCCGCGGCCAGGACCAGCCTGTCACCAAGCTCGAAGGCCAGAAGCTCGAGGAGGTCGCTCCCGACTGGCCTGCGGGTGACATCCCCGTGCGTATGAGCGACTACATGGCCCGTCCGCACCAGAAGTGGACGATCGAGGCTGTTCCCGAAGCGGGCGGTTTCCTCGGCGGCCCCTATGTCAAGATCGTGATCGAAGGCACCAACCGGGCCCTGGCGGCCGCTGAGGGCGCGACCCTCACCACCGTCGAGGAATTCACCGGCGCGGCGAACCAGCTCTGGCGCATCGACCAGCTCATCGACGGAACCTACCGCATCATGCCCAAGGAGATCCCCGGCTGCGACCTGCCGCTCTGCCTCGTCTCCGTGGCTGACAGCACCCCCGGCCTTGCAAAATTCGACTTCGGGAACGATAATTGCAAGTGGGATCTGAAAAAGCATTGATCGATGAAAAGACTTCTTATGTCCCTTACCCTTACCCTCGGAGCCCTCGGCCTGTTCGCGCAGCCGACGGGCTTCGGCGGTTTCCAGATGCCCAAGGTGGACGTCCGCTGCTCCCAGAAGATCGCGGATGTGGATTATGCCGGTGACGGCCAGGTGTATCACAAGCTGGACATCTACCTCCCGAAGGTGGAGAAGGCCACGTATCCCGTGGTGGTCCATATCTACGGAAGCGCCTGGTTCTCCAACAATTCCAAGGGGATGGCCGACCTCGGCACCATCGTGAACGCCCTGCTGGACGCGGGCTACGCCGTGGTGTGCCCGAACCACCGTTCCTCCCAGGACGCCAAGTTTCCGGCCCAGATCCACGACATCAAGGGCGTGATCCGCTTCGTGAAGGCCAACGCCGCGAAGTACAAGTTCGACCCGTCCTTCGTGGCGGTGTCGGGCTTCTCCTCCGGCGGCCACCTGGCTTCGCTGGCCGCCACCTCCAGCAACCAGCCTCAGCTGGAAGGCAACGTGGGCGGCAACCTGCAGTGCTCCAGCGCGGTCGACGCCGCGTGCGACTGGTCCGGTCCCGTGGACCTGAACTATATGAGCTGCGGCGCGAAGGAGGATACCTGGAACCACGGGCCCGAGGAGGCCGTGATGGGCTTCCCGTTCAAGGGCAATGAGGAAGCCTTCAAATACCTGAACGCCACCACCTACATCGGCCCGGACGACCCGCCCGTGTGCATCTTCCACGGCACCGCGGACAACGTGGTCCCCAGCTGCCAGGCCCCGCACTTCTACGGCCTGCTGCAGGACGCCCGCGTGGACAGTGAACTCCACCTGGTGGAAGGCGGCGGCCACGGCATGAACATGTACACGGAAGAAACCCTCTCCGCGATGGTCGCCTTCCTGAACCGCATCCGTGCGGAGAAAGAAATCGCCAAGTAGCTGCGTGACAGCGTTTCAATGCAAGAGAGGTGCACCGCGCGGTGCACCTCTCTTTGTGTAAGTCGCTCAGTATTTTACTCTTGGCTCCGGCGCCAGGCGAAGTATCCGTCCAGGACCTTGAGGGCTGCCTCGGAGGGGACGGGGGCGGCGTGGCAGCCGGCGCCCGTGAGGACCATCGTCTGCGGGGCGCTGTTCACGAAGCGCGGCCAGGCGGGGAGGCCGGGGCCGTTGGGGTCGCCGGTCTTCGCGAAGTTGGTCCAGTAGTCCATCATCCAGCCGGAAAGGGCCATGTCCGTGGGCTGCACCTCTTCCGGATTGCCGAAGACGTAAGCCACATCCTGTCCATGCGGGGAGCCCTGGCCATAGCGCGGGGAATCCGCCGGGTAGTCGGGATGCTGGTCGAAGTAGTAGAGCCAGACGCGGCCCTTGCCCGTCTGCTCCTGCAGGCGCGCCCAGGCCCAGGTCTGCCAGCCGAAGGCGGCGTCGCGGGTGAGGTCGCGGGCGGTCTTGCCCACCTTCCCGTCGGCCTCTACCGGATAGGCGGCGAGCAGGGCGTCGGCCCAGTCCTCGTAGCGGGCGCGGACCTGGTCCTCGTGGCTCCCGCCGCCGAAGGAGAAGCCGAAGCTCAGGCCTTCGTCGGAGTTGTAGCCGATGAGGACGTCGACATCATTGTACTTTCCGGCCTCGTACAGTTTGTACTGGTCGTCCGGGATGACGTAGCCGTCGGTGACGGGCCAGCCGCCGGAGCCGCCGAAACCGCCCATCACGGCCTTGGCATCGGCCGCGCGCAGCTGCTCCAGCGTGTAGTCGTCGCCGAAAGCGCCCCGGGCCCAGGCGGCGTTGGCCTCCTGCGCCACCGCGAGCGTCTGCATATTCTCACCGGGATAGGACTGCGGGTTGGTGGGGCCGAAGGAGCCGCCGCTCTGGGAGATGGCGCGCTGGAAGAGGCCTTTCGCCAGCGGCGAGGCGCACAGCATACTCACCGAGATGCCGCCGGCGGACTCGCCGAAGATGGTCACGTTGTCCGGGTCGCCGCCGAACTTCGCGATGTTGTCCTTCACCCACTGGAGGCCCGCGATCTGGTCCAGCAGGCCGTAGTTGCCGCTCACGCCGTTCGCATTCTCCGCCGACAGTTCCGGCAGGGACAGGAAGCCGAGCTTGCCCACGCGGTAAGCGACGCTGACGAGAATCACGCCCTTGCGGGCCAGCAGGGCGCCGTCATAATAGGACGTGGCGCCGCCCGCGAAGCCGCCGCCGTAGATCCACACCATCACCGGCAGCTTCTCCTTCGGGCTTTTGGCCGGGGTCCATACATTCAGGTACAGGCAGTCCTCGCTGCAGCCCTCGCCGTTGCCCTGCATCGGGTTGGGGGCGAAGGCCTGGCACTCCTTGACGCCCTCCCAGGCCACGACGGGCTGCGGCGCCTTCCACCGCAGTTCGCCTACGGGCGGGGCGGCGAACGGGATGCCCTTGTACACGCACATATCGTCCAGGACCAGGCCCTGGATGGTCCCTCCGGTCACTTTCACCTGACCGGGCACGGAGGCGCACGCCCACAGACCGAGCGCGGCCGCCACAAGCAGAAGAAGTTTTCTCATATCGATCGGTATTTCAGTTTATCGGGTCATTTTCCACCAGTCCCAGCGGAAGCCGCCGGAGCGGAAGACGAAATAGAGGTCGTGGACGCCCGCAGCGCCCTTGAGGGCGCAGGAGGCCTCGCGGAAGCCAGGTTTGCCGGCCTTCGCCGTCAAGGTGCCCACGAGCGGTCCGTCCACCGCGTCCAGCCGGACCTCGATGGTCGCGGGGCCCTCCGCGCAGGCCGTGAACTTGCGGGCGCCCTTGCCGAAATCGACGCCCTTCACGAGCAGGTGCTCGCCTTCGTCGATGTCGCGCAGGACGATGCCGCGGCCTTCCACGACGTCCGTCTTGAGGCCGTAGCCCCAGGCCATCGTCTCAGCCTCGACCTTGCGGAAGGGGTTGAAGGCTTCCACCTGCTCCACGACATTGTCCAGCCAGTACGGGACCTTCCGGATGGAGCCGTCGGGCTCGTAGTACATCGGCGCGACGGAGACGCTCCGCTGCTCCGCGTGCTTGAAGGTCTCCAGGTGATGGAGGTCGTAGTTGAGGCCGAACACGTAGGACTGGCCCTTGAATTCGATGATGCCGGGATGGTTGCCCCGGGTGCGCCAGGTGCGGTCCATGATCGCGCCCATCGACTTCCACGGCCCGACGGGGGAGTCGCTCATCGCGTACCCGATGCCCTCCGGGCAGCAGGTGGACGCGAATGCGAGGTAATACTTCCCGTCGTGCTTGTAGAACCAAGGCCCTTCCTGGTAGGTGTCGATGGGATAGTCGATCCGGTGGATCTCGCCATCGACGGAAACCATATCCTCGTTCAGCCGGCACCAGTACACGTGCGGGTTGCCCCAGTACATATAGGCCTGGCCGTCGTCATCGACAAAGACGGACGGGTCGATGTCCTCCCAGTGCTCCTTCTGCCACACGAGCGGCTTCCCGAGGGGGTCCTTGAAGGGGCCGAAGGGCGAATCCGCGACCAGCACGCCGATGCCGTGCCCGTGGATGGGGCAGTACATATAGAACTTGCCGCCGCGTTCCACGACGCACTCGGCCCAGGCGCCGTTCTTGCCGTCGTACCAGTCGAAGCTGTCCAGCGAGGCCACGGCCCCGTGGTCCGTCCAGTTGACCATGTCGGTGGAGGTGTACAGGAGCCAGTCGAACATCTGGAAACCCTGCGCGCCGTCCTCGTCGTGCGTGGTGTACAGGTACACCGTGCCGTCGTAGACCATCGGCGCCGGGTCGGCGGTGAACTTGGTCTGGATGATGGGCATGTTCAGGTGGTGGTTGAACACCCACCAGTCCAGGTCGAAGAGCTCCTCGTCCCCGCCGCGGAACATCAGGTACAGGTCGTGCACGCCCTTCGCGCGGGGGGAGACGGACGCCTTGACAAGCATATTCTCGCCATTGACGGGGACCGAAGCGATCGGCCTCCCGCCCAGCTCGTCCAGGTAGAAGTCCACGGTGCCGGGATTCTTGAAATTGAGCATCTCCAGCGACACGAGGACGGCGGGCTCGTCGCCGAAATCGACATTCCGGACCTTGAGCCAGTCGCCGTTGTGGACGGAGGTCACCCAGTGGCGGTCGCCGGCGGTGCGGTCCGTCTTGAGGCCGTAGGAGGCGGCCATCGTCTCGGCCTGCGTCATCACATAGGGATTCAGGGTCTGGAGCGGCTCCACGCCCTTTTCCGTGAAGGGGATGAAGGGGATGGAACCGTCGGCCCCGAAGGTGAATTCCTCCACGCAGGTGGACCGGCGGAAGCCGCCGCCGTTGGGCAGCTTGCCGTTGTGGTAGAACATATAGTCGTGCCCGCGGAAGGTGATGTTGCCCCCGTGGATGGTGAAGCTGTTCTCCGCCTCGTCCATGATCCGGCCGCGGTAGGTCCAGGGCCCGTGGATGGACTTCGCCGTGGAATAGGCCATGTGCTCCGGCACGCCGCCGGCGGGATACGACAGGTAGTAGGTGCCGTTCCGCTTCATCAGCCAGGGGCCTTCCTCGTAGCCCACCATCATCTTCTCCTTGCCGCCGTCGGACCAGTCCGGCTTCATCGACTCGGGGCCGAAGCAGGCGGGGTCGTGGAAGCCGGGAACCTCTTTCCAGCCGTCCGGGAAGGAAACCATATCGTCCCCCAGCCGGCCGTACCAGCATCCCTTGTTGCCCCAGAACAGCCACGGCGTGCCGTCATCGTCGATGAACACGGTCGGGTCGATGAACGCGAACCCGGTCGCGAGCGGCCCGCCGATGGCGTCGGTGTACGGCCCTTCGGGCCGGTCCGCGACCGCCACGGCGAGGGCGTCCGCCCGGGTCGCCGCCTCGGTCAGGCACACGTACCAGTACCATTTCCCGTTCCGCTCCACGGCCTGCGAGGCCCAGGCGCGGTCGCCCTGGAAGGCCCACGGGAACGTGGCCGTGGACACGGGCGCCCCGAGGTAGGTCCAGTTCACCATATCCTCCGTGCTGTACAGCAGCCAGTCCTTCATCTTGAAGTACACGGCGTCGTCCTCGTCGTGGTCCACGAACAGGTACACCTTGTCCCCGTGCACGTAGGGCGCCGGGTCGGGCGTGAAGGAGGTGCCGATGATGGGATTCTGCGCCAGGAGGGGCAGGAAGGCGATGAGAGTCAGGAGAAAAGAGAGAATCCGCTTCATGCTATTGGTTATTTTTACAAATATAACAAATAATTTCGCTATCTTTGAGAGACACGATGACGAATCTGGATATGAAACATTTCTTTCTTTCCGCCGCGCTGCTGCTGTGCGCCGTGGCGGCTTCCGCCCAGCCGGCCCGGCGGGGCGCCCCGAAAATCAATGACGACCTCAGCGTCTCCTTCCAGGTGACGGCGCCCCAGGCCCGCGAAGTGGGCGTGGACATCTGCGGCAAGGTGTATCCGATGGTCCGCAAAGGCGATGGTCCCTGGCGGGTCACGACGGATCCGCTGGAACCCGGATTCCACTACTATTTCCTGGTCGTGGACGGCTTCCGCGCGAGCGACCCGGCCAGCAAGCACTATTTCGGCACCGGGACGGACGCCAGCGCCATCGACATTCCCGAGGCGGGCGTGGATTTCTACCTGGACAAGGATGTGCCGCGGGGCGACGTGCGCCTGGAGCGCTACTGGTCCCCGTCCCTGAAGGCCTGGCGCACCGCGTGGGTGTATGTCCCGGCCGAATATGACAGCAATCCCCGCAAGCGCTACCCGGTGCTGTACCTGCAGCACGGCGGCGGCGAGGACGAGACCGGATGGACCTTCCAGGGCAAGACCGACGTCATCCTGGACAACCTCCTGGCCGAAGGCAAGTGCGAGCCGATGCTCGTCGTGATGGATTATGGGCAGGCGGGCGATTTCGCGAAGATCCTGCTGGAAGAGACCATCCCGATGGTGGACAGCCGTTACCGGACCCTCACCGACCCCAAGCACCGGGCGATGGCCGGCCTTTCGTTCGGCGGCGGGCAGTCCTGGTCCATCGGCCTGAAGCACCCGGAGGTGTTCTCCTCCATCGGCATTTTCTCCTCCGGGATGTTCGGCGGCGTGGGCCCGGGCGCCTATGCGCCCTTCTCCGTGGAGAGCCAGCTGCCGGAACTCCTGGCCGATCCGGCCGCCTTCAACGCCGCGCACGACGTGTTCTATATGTCCTGCGGCCTGGGCGACCCCCGCATCGAGCACACCCGCAAGGCCGCCGAGGCGCTGAAGGCCGCGGGCGCGAAGGTCCATTTCACCGCCTGGCCCGGCGGCCACGAATGGCAGCCCTGGCGCAAGTCCCTGCACGAATTCGTCCAGCTGCTGTTCAAGTAGCAGGCGGGAACGAAAAATGAGAAACCCCTTGGGACGGCGTCCCAGGGGGTTTCTTGCTACTTGGTTGGTTGATATATGTTTAGGTTAAGTAGCCTTTATTTTTACCAGACCCGCTGGTGGAACCAGTCGAAGTCCGCGACGCCGCCCTCTCCGAGGGTGTTGAAATGGTACAGGGCGCTCCGGTAGCCGGTGAAGTAGTCCAGCGTGAAGCGCATTTGAAGTTTGTAGTCGGCGGTGATCCATTCCTTTCCGTCGGTGGACCAGCTGAAGGTGGCGGTGTCGGCCGTCTCACCCTCTTCCTGCGGGGTGAAGACGTAGTTGATGCGCATCCAGAGGCCGTCGCCTTCCAGCGGGATGACGGCGAGGTCTTCGTCGATGATCTCGGGGACGCGCCGTCCGTCCGCGCCGCGGGTGAAGGAGCGGCCGTTCCGGTGCAGGACGATGAACCGCTCACCGTTCGCATCGACACGCACGCCCACGCGGGCGTTGCCGCTCTGGAACGCGGCGAGGCCGGCCTCGTCGCCGGGCTTCATCCCGGAGGCGTCCAGGTAGCTTTCGCTGATGCAGCGGGGACCGACGGTGCGCTGGGTGAGCGTACCGCGGGCGTCGGCGAGGCCGGTGGCCTGCGCGGCCCGCAGCCGCAGCCAGCCCGGCCGCTCGTTGAGCGACCAGCCTTCCGGTGCCTTGTGGTTCCACTGCCAGACGAGCGCGAGCTTGTCGCTGTCGAACTCGTCGCTGTCCCACACGTAGTCGCGGCCCTCCGCGGGCAGTTTCACGGTCACTTCCTCCTGCGGGACGCCGTTCTCGCCCATCATCGGCCAGCCGTCCACCCAGGTGACGGGCTGGAGGCAGGGGATGCGGCCGACGGCGCCGTGGTCCTGGAACTGGACGGCGTACCAGTCGCCGTGCTGCGTCTCGACGATCGGGCCCTGCGCGATGCCGTCGCCGCGGCCGCCCAGGGTGCCCTGCAGGACGACCTTGGACTCGTACGGCCCATGGATGTCCTTGCTGCGCCAGACGGTGGCCGTGCGGGGCTTGTCCCGCGGCCAGTCGATCTCCAGCACGTAATAGTAGTCGCCGATGTGGTAGAAGTGCGCGCCTTCCGCCCGGAGGTTCCAGCCCTCGCGCGGGGATTCGATGAGGAGCTCGGCTTCCGCGCCGGCCTTGACGGCGCTGCCGTCCGGCTCGAGTTCCACGAGGTTCAGGTTGCCGTTGCCCCAGACCACCCAGAGGCGGCCGTCGTCGAACAGCAGGGAGGCGTCGTGCATGAAGTACCCCTCGATCACGTTCCGTTCCCACGGACCGTTCACGATGTCCTTCGTGCGGTACAGGTACGTCTTCTGCTGGTCGTTCGCGACGAACAGGGCGTAGTAGGTGCCGTCGTGGTACCGGAGCGTCGTCGCCCATTGGCCTTTGCCGTAGGCGTTCTTGCCGTCCCGGAGGTTGTAGACGTCATCGTCCTCGATGACGTCGTAGATGTAGCTCACAATCTCCCAGTGCACGAGGTCGCGGGAGTGCATGATGGACGCGCCCGGGCAGAAGTACATCGTGGTGGACACCATGTAGTAGTCTTCCCCCACGCGGATGATGTCCGGATCGGGAATGTCCGTGTAGGTCAACGGATTCACGGCCACCTGTTCCTTCGGTGACTCCGTGCAACCTGCCGCGATGACGAGGCAGGTTGCAAGCATCAAGAGACTGTGTTTCATTGTATTACTGGATTTCAAGAACGATGACGGAGGCGGCGGGCAGGGTGAGTTTCACGCCCTTGCCGGTGGCTTTCGCGCCGGTGAACGCCGCGGGGGCGACGGCCGGGGCCTTGCCGAACTCGTTGTACGCGTTGATCTTGTCGGCCTTGAGGATCTCGCCGGTGACGGTCTTCGGCTTCAGGGAGTCGAAGGCGAGCTCCACGGTGACGGGCTTGTCCAGGTACGGGTTCGCCAGGGAGACGTGCAGCTTGCCGGCGGCGTCGCGGGAGACGCAGGCGCTGAAGTCGTCCATGATCCGGCCCTCGGCGGAGACGATGTTGCCGGTGGTGTAGTCGGCAGGCACATACGTTGCGTTCTGATGGACGTTGAACATCCGGAAGACGTGGTAGGTCGGGGTGAGGACCATCTTCTCGCCGTCGGTGAGGACCATCGCCTGCAGGACGTTCACGATCTGGGCGATGTTCGCCATCTTCAGGCGGTCGGTGTGCTTCTGGAAGATGTTGAGGTTCAGGGCCGCGACCATCGCATCCCGCATCGTGTTCTGCTGGAACAGCCAGCCGGGGTTGGTGCCGGGCTCGACGTCGAACCAGGTGCCCCACTCGTCCAGGATGAGGGCGACCTTCTTGTCCGGGTCGTAGGCGTCCATGATGGCGAAGTGGTTCTTCAGGACCTCCTCGATCTCGCAGGTCTTCGCGAGGACGTTGTAGTACTCCTCGGTGGTGAACTGCGTCGCGGAGCCCTTGCTGCCCGTCCAGCCCTTGCAGGTGTAGTAGTGCAGGGACAGGGCGTCCATCTTGGTGCGGGCGTTCTGCATCATCACCTTCGTCCAGTTGTAGTCGTAGTCGGAAGCGCCGCAGGCCACCTTGTACAGGCGGTTGCCGCTGTAGTTGCGGGCGTAGAGGGCATAGCGCTTGTACACGTCGGAGTAGTAGTCCGCCGTCATGTCGCCGCCGCAGCCCCAGCTTTCGTTGCCGACGCCGAGGTACTTGACCTTCCAGGGCTCCTTACGGCCGTTCTTGGCGCGGAGCTCGGCCATCGAACCTTCCTTGGCGGTCATATACTCGACCCACTTGGCCAGCTCCTCGACGGTGCCGGACCCCACGTTGCCGCTGATGTAGGGCTCGATGCCCAGCATCTCGCAGAGGTTCAGGAACTCGTGGGTGCCGAAGGAGTTGTCCTCCACGGTGCTGCCCCAGTTGTTGTTCACGAGCTTCTTGCGGTTCTCCTGCGGGCCGATGCCGTCCATCCAGTGGTACTCGTCGCCGAAGCAGCCGCCCGGCCAGCGCAGCACGGGGACTTTCAGGGCCTTGAAGGCCTCCAGCACGTCCGTGCGGTAACCGTTCACGTTGGGAATGGAGGAGTCCTTGCCCACCCAGATGCCCTCGTAGATGCACTTTCCAAGGTGCTCGGAGAACTGTCCGTAAATCTCGGCCGGGATGACCGGCTGGTCCTTCGCCGTCTCGTGGACGGAAACCTTGACCTGGGCCGTGGCGGTCAGGGCGGCGGCAAGCGCCGCGATGAGGGTCAGAGTCTTCTTTATCATAATCATTATCAAGTTATTAGTCTCTAATCACAAAAATAGGTCTTTTCGCGCGTACCGGGTGCGAAAAATCGTTCATTTGCTACGAAGAAAAAACCAATTCTCCCGGGAAGGGTCATTTGACCTTCTTTCCCCACCTGGTGGCGTTCAGGGACTTTTCGGTTCCGGCGTACACGACCGTTTCCACCTTTCATCGCTCAAACTTACATATTTTTGCGTAAATTTGAAAATCCAACCACATAAACCACCTAGAGATGATGATTCGCAACCGCTTCCTGCTCGTCGCTTCGGCCCTCCTGCTGGGCCTGGTCGCTTCCGCCCAAGTCCACCGCATGGACATCGACCTCAAGAAGGTCGGCGCACCCATCCAGCCTACGATGTACGGCATTTTCTTCGAGGACATCAACTACGCGGCCGACGGCGGCCTGTACGCCGAGCTCGTGAAGAACCGTTCCTTCGAGTTCCCGAACGATCCGCTCCAGGGCTGGAAGGCCTTCGGCCGGGTGGAAGTGTGGAACGACGGCCCGTTCGAGCGCTGCCCGCACTATGTCCGCCTCGTCGATCCCGGCCACCGGGACAAGTGGACCGGCTTGGACAACGAAGGATTCTTCGGCATCGGCGTGAAGGGCGGGGAAACCTACCGCTTCTCGGTCTGGGCCCGCGTCCCGGACGGCGGCAGTTCGGATCTCCGCATCGAACTGGTGAACACCGCGTCGATGGGCGAGAACCAGTTCGTGTGCCAGGAGCCCCTGAAGATCTCCGGCAAGACGTGGAATCAGTATGAGGTGATTCTGAAGCCCGCGGAGACGCTGGAGAAGGCGGTCCTCCGCCTGTTCCTCGTCGGCGACCGCACGCCCGTGGACCTGGAGCACGTGTCCCTGTTCCCGACCGATACCTGGAAGGGTCACCGCAACGGTATGCGGAAGGACCTGGCGCAGGCCCTGGCGGACCTCAAGCCCGGCGTTTTCCGCTTCCCCGGCGGCTGCATCGTGGAGGGTACGGACCTCCAGACCCGCTACAACTGGAAGAACACCGTGGGCCCGGTGGAGAACCGGCCCATCAACGAGAACCGCTGGGAGTACACCTTCCCGCATCGCTTCTTCCCGGATTATTTCCAGAGCTACGGTCTGGGCTTCTTCGAGTTCTTCCAGCTCTCGGAGGAGATCGGCAGCGAACCGCTTCCCATCCTGAGCTGCGGCCTCGCGTGCCAGTTCCAGAACGACGATCCGTCGGCCCATTGCCCGGTGGATGAGCTCCAGCCTTTCATCCAGGACGCCCTGGACCTCATCGAGTTCGCGAACGGCCCCGTGACCTCCACCTGGGGGAAGGTCCGCGCCGACATGGGCCATCCGGCGCCGTTCAACCTCAAGTTCATCGGCATCGGCAACGAGCAGTGGGATCCGCTTTATCCCGAGCACCTGGAGCCCTTCGTGCAGGCCATCCGCGCCGCCTATCCGGACATCAAGATCGTCGGTTCCAGCGGTCCGAACTCCGAGGGGGACCAGTTTGATTATCTCTGGCCCGAGATGAAGCGCCTGGGCGCCGACCTCGTGGACGAGCATTTCTACCGTCCGGAAACCTGGTTCCTGGCCCAGGGTGCCCGCTATGACAATTACGACCGCAAGGGCCCGAAGGTGTTCGCCGGAGAGTACGCCTGCCACGGTGCCGGCCGGAAATTCAATCATTTCCACGCCTCCCTCCTGGAAGCGGCCTTCATGACCACCATCGAGCGCAACGCGGACATCGTGCACATGGCCACCTACGCTCCGCTGTTCGCCCATGTCGAAGGCTGGCAGTGGCGCCCGGACCTCATCTGGTTCGATAACCTCCGTTCCATGCGGACCGCCAGCTGGCATGTCCAGCAGTTGTACGGCCAGTACAAGGGCCAGAACGTGCTGACCCTCAAGATGAACGGTGTCAATGTCACCGGTGCCGAAGGCCAGGACGGCCTCTTCGCCAGCGCCGTGAAGGATGGGGACAAGGTCTATGTGAAGGTGATCAATACCTCCGAAAAGCCGCAGGACGTGGAGTTTGCGTTCAACGGTTTGAAGAAGAAGGAAACCGTAAAGGCGGTGGAGCGCATCAACTTCACCTCCGGCCTCCTCTATGAGGACAACACCCTGGACGCTCCCGACCGCATTGCGCCCGTGAAGGCGGCCTTCGCCGGCGAAGGCAAGGCCCTCTCCGCCACGGTTCCGCCGCAGTGCTTCACGATCTTCATTGTGGAAAGATAGATTCCTTCGCTTCGCTCGGAATGACAGGTTCCTTCGCTTCGCTCGGAATGACAGGTTCCTTCGCTTTGCTCGGAATGACAGGTTCCTTAGTTTCGACAGGAATGACAGGTTCCTTCGCTTCGACAGGAATGACATACTAAGATAAATGGGGTGCCAGAAGGGCGCCCCATTGTCATTCCGAGAAGGCCGCAGGCCGACGAAGGAATCTCAT
>CAMNGM010000002.1 GCA_946538425.1 uncultured Bacteroidales bacterium
CGAGCGTGACCTGCTTGCCGCCCCGGTTGCGCCGGTCGATGCCGACGATGAGCCGTTGCTTCTCGGGCGGCAGCGTCTCCGCCTCCGCCTCCACGGCCGTCTCATACTGAAAGTCCGGATTCGTGGAGTAGACGACGCCCAGGCGCGCTTTCCAGTCATTGTTGTTCTTCATAAAAGTCCTTATGCACTTTTATTGTTTACGTTACCCCATCCCTAAATCCCTTCCCTCGGGGAAGGGACTTACTACGTCCTGACGGACTTGGGGACTAGTCATTCCGTCCAGCCATATCGACCATTCCTTTCACGTGCTGGTTGAAGGCGGTGGCGCCGATCAGGGATTCCAGGGTGCAGTGCATCCGATAGCGCCAGTAGTAGCGCGGGATGGCCGGCACGTTGATGCGCTCGTCGGCCGGGTTGCCGCCGTAGCGGACCGCGCCGTCGGTGGCCATCCAGTCCTGCAGGGGCAGGATGGCGAGCATCGCCGGCGACTTCAGGTGCGCGCCGATGACGAGGTCGGCCACCCACGGTTCGCAGAACGCCGGCGCCTCCCCGGCGCAATGGAGCATCTCGTTGAAATAGCGCTGCGTGAGGGCGCGGTCCTCCTCCCACCAGGCCCTCAGCGGGCTGGTGTCGTGGGTGCCGGTCGCGCACACGCAGGAATACGGATACCGGGCGGGATCCGCGAAGGTGTCCTTCGGGTCCTTCGGCATCCGCTGGATCTCCAGGCTCAGGATGTCCAGGTCCGCCATCGTCTCGGGGACGCTGGCCGGGATCATCCCCAGGTCCTCGCCGCAGCACAGCATCCCCGTGGTGCGGAGCAGGGCCGGGAGCTTCCGGTAGGCCGACTCCTTCCAGAACTGGTTGTGCCGATGGTAGAAGAAATCGTTGTACAGCTCGTTGTACCTGTCCTTGAGCCAGTCGGGAAGCTGCGCATAGGCGCTCGTATTCTGGGAAGAGATGCGCGGGTGCCAATAGTCCTTGCGGCGCGGATCCTCCACGAACAGGACATCGGTATCGCCCGTGCTCTCCGGATTGAAGCCCTTGTCGCGGAGCTCCTTGCCGCTGTACGGGAGGGCCGGGTTGAAATGGCCCATCAGGCCGCTCTTGTACGGCACCGGGATCTCCCAGATGCGGAAGAAGCCGAGGATATGGTCGATGCGGAAGGCGTCGAAGTACTCCGCCATCTTGCGCATACGGGCCTTCCACCAGCCGAAGCCGTCCTCCGCCATCTTCTCCCAGTTGTAGGTCGGGAAGCCCCAGTTCTGGCCGTCCACCGCGAAAGCGTCCGGCGGAGCGCCGGCCTGGCTGTCCAGGTGGAACAGGTCGGGGTGCTGCCAGGCGTCCACGCTCTGGCGGCTCACGCCGATCGGGAGGTCCCCCTTCAGGGCGACGCCGCGCTTGTGCGCGTAGGCCACGGCCTCGTGGAGCTGCGCGTCCAGCAGGAACTGCTCCCAGCAGTAGAAATTGACCTCGTCCACATGGGCCTCCGCGAAGGCGTCCACCTTGCGGACCCTGTACTCGGCGAACTCGCCCCACTGCGAGAAGTCGCAGGTGCCGTTGAGGTCGCGCAGGACGGAGAAAACGGCGTACGGCATCAGCCATTCGGCGTTGGCTGCGACGAAATCGTGGTAGGCCTGGGACTGCATCGTCTCCTGGCCCTTGGACGCATAGACCTTCCGCAGCAGGGCGGTCTTGGCCTCGTTCACCTTCTCGTAGTCCACCTGCGGCAGGGCCTCCAGCTCCGCCTTCAGGGCCTTGTACTTCGCATCCCGCCGCACACCAGCCGCGGGCAGGTGCAAGAACTGCGGATGCAGGGCGAAGGAGCTGACGGCGTTGTAGGGATAGGAATCCTGCCAGGTATGGGTCATCGTCGTGTCGTTGATGGGCAGGAGCTGGATGACGCTCTGACCGGCCTCCACGGCCCAGTCCACGAGTTTCTTGATGTCGTTGAACTCGCCCACGCCGAAGCTGTCCTCCGAACGGAGGGCGAAGACGGGCACGGCGACACCGGCGCCGCGCCAGGGACGGGACTTGAAGACGGGAACGGCGTCGGCGACTTCCAGGCGGCAGCCGGCGGCGGGCAGTTCCGCGAAGAAATGGTTCGGTCCCTCTTCCCACAGGACGGGTTTCCGGGTGGCCGTGTCCACGATGACGAACTTGTACTCGAAAGGCTCCTTCACGTCCAGGGCGATGTGCCAGTACGGGAAGGCGCCGTCGTCCAGCAGGCGGAACTCCTTCCAGTCGCCGAGCGGGCCGCTGCCCGCGAGGGCGACGGACTCGCCCGAGCGGACCTCGGGGACGGCGACGCGGAAGAGGACGTTCCCCTCCCACGGGGCCGCAGGACGCGGATTCCGGAAGGAAGCGCCGTCCGGGCGCCGGAAGATGACGTCGCTGAACGCGGCGGCGTAGAACGTGGAGTTCGCGGGGCGGTCGTTCCAACGGGCGCGGATCACCAGCGACGTGCCGCCGGCGGGGGCCTCGTAGCGGTGCGCCCGCCACTCGCGGCGGACGGTCTTCCCGTCGCGCTCCACCTCGAAGGTGTAGGCATCCCCGTCGCGGAGGCTGCGCCCCGTCAGCTCTTTCTGCCAGATGTTGGCATACGCCGAATCCATCGGATACCGCTTCTTCCCGATGCGGAGCGCCAACGTCTCGCCCCAACGCGTATGATACTGAATGGTAATGCGAATATTCATAGTGGTTTATTAGTTTTAATGTTCGGGGACGGACCTAGGTCCGGACCTTGAAGCAAAAATAGGGAATGGGGACGGATTTCCAAAACAAACCCTTATCTTTGCGGTACGAACTGTTCAAAAAGAGCGACGAATGACACAAGGGGAAGCGACCGTCGTCAAAAATGCCGGCAGCCACTACGAACTTTCCGCCCTCCCTCAGTGGCGGGTCTTTCCCGCCGTGCTCCGCGGCCGCATCCGCCTGAAGGCCAGCCAGATCACCAATCCGGTGGCCGTCGGAGACCGGGTCCGGTACGAATGGGCCGACGGCGAGGAGACGGCCGTCATCACGGAAGTGCTCCCGCGGGAGAACTATGTGATCCGGCGGTCCACGAACCTGTCCCGCCAGGCGCACATCATCGCCGCCAACGTGGATATGGCCTACCTGGTCGTCTCCCTGTTCTTTCCCGAGGTGAAACTTCCCTTCCTGGACCGCATCCTCGTCACCTGCGGCGTGTACGGCATCCCGGCCACCGTGGTCCTGTCGAAGGTGGACCTGTACCGGGAGCTCGCCCCGGAGCAGGTCGACGCGTTCCACAGCATCTACGAGGGGGCGGGCTACCGCGTCATCGACACGTCCGTGCTGACGGGCGAAGGCATCGGCGAACTCCGGGATTCCTGCCGGGGAAAGATCAACCTTTTCTCCGGGGAATCGGGCGTGGGCAAATCCTCCCTCATCAAGGCGCTGGACCCGGCCCTGGACCCCAAGATCGGGCAGATTTCCACGGCCCACCTGCAGGGGAAGCACACCACTTCCCTGTACGAGATGTATCCCTTGTCGACAGGGGGCTATGTCATTGATTCTCCGGGCCTTCGCGGATTCGGGCTGGTAGATCTCGAAAAGGAGGAGATCGGAAAGTATTTCCCCGAAATGCTCCGCGCCTCCGAGGGGTGCCGGTTCACCCCCTGCACGCACACCCACGAACCCGGCTGCGCCGTGAAGGCGGCCGTGGACGAGGGCGTCATCTCCCCCGAACGCTACGCTTCCTACCTGGGAATGCTGGAGGAAGACAAGAAGTTCCGATGAACCTCCACCGGGACATCCTCCGCCTCGCCGTTCCGAGCATCCTCGCGAACATCACCGTGCCCCTGGTGGGGATGGTCGACATCGCCGTGGCCGGGCACCTGGGCGCCTCGGGCGGCCTGAGCGCCGCCGCCCTCATCGGCGGCATCTCCATCGGCACGATGCTCTTCGACATGCTGTACTGGAACTTCGGGTTTCTCCGCGGCGGGACCGGCGGTTTGACGGCGCAGGCGTATGGAAGGATGACCGCCCATCCCGAAGGAAGCGACGAGAATGCGCTGGCCAAACGCGACATCGCGCTGACGCTGAAAAGGGCGCTCGGCATCGCGCTGGGGTCCGGACTGCTGCTGGTGGCCCTGCAATGGGTGGTGGTCCAGGTGGCGTTCCTCCTAGTGGAGTGTTCGCCCGAGGTGCAAAAGCTTGCTACCCAATACTTTTACATCCGGATCTGGGCGGCCCCGGCCACCCTGTCGCTGTTCGCCTTCAAGGGCTGGTTCATCGGTATGCAGGACACCGTCCGGCCGATGACCTGCGACCTGATCGTCAATTTCACGAACATCCTCCTGTCCGTAGGCCTCGCCTTCGGGTACGCCGGCCTCCCGGCGCTCGGCTTCGCCGGCGTCGCCTGGGGCACCCTCATCGCCCAGTGGACGGGCTTCCTGTACGCTTCGCTGGCCGTCCGGTTCCGGTACGGAATCTTTTTCCGGAAAACAGATTCCTTCGCTTCGCTCGGAATGACAAAAGGAAATACCGGAACGACAGACTGTCATCCCGAGGAGGTCGAAGACCGACGAAGGGATCTCGACAGAAAAGGCTGGCGGGCGTTCTTCGTGCTAAACCGGGACCTGTTCTTCCGGTCGCTCTGTATGATCGCGGTGTACATCGGCTTCACGATGATATCGGCCCGATACGGGGATATGATGCTCGCGGTGGGGGCGATCCTGATGAAACTGCTGATGATCTTCAGCTACTTCACCGACGGGTTCGCCTACGCCGGCGAGGCGCTGACGGGCCGCTTCATCGGGGAAAGGTCCCCGGACGGGGTCCGGTCCACCATCCGGCAGACCTTCCTGTGGAGCCTGGGCGTGACGGGCCTGTTCTTCCTGGTGTACGGGGTGGGCGGCGTGCCGCTGCTGCGCCTGATGACGTCCGACCCCGGCGTCGTGGAAGCGGGGCGCGAATTCATCCCCTGGCTGCTGCTGATGCCGGTCATCGGCTGCCCCGCCTTCACCTGGGACGGCATCTTCATGGGGGCGACCGCCTCGAAGGATCTGCGGAACTCCACGGTGTGGTGCGTCGTGGGCTTTTTCGGCGTGTGGTTCGTCGGCATCGGCCTCCTCAAAGCCGTCCGGGGAACCGTTCCGGAGACCCTCGCCATCCACCTGCTGATGGCCGCCTATTTCACCCATCTGGCCGTCCGGGCCGCCTATCTGACCCTCCGTTGGCGGAAGGCCATCCCCTACGCTTGAATATCCGCGTAAAAAGCCGTATATTTGCAGGATATTATAAGTGTGATTATGATGACTGCAAAAGAGATTCGACAGAGGTACCTGGAATTCTTCGCTTCCAAGGGACACACCATCGTTCCGAGCGCCCCCATGGTGATCAAGAACGACCCCACCCTGATGTTCACGAACGCGGGAATGAACCAGTTCAAGGATATTTTCCTGGGCAACACCCAACCCAAGTTCCCCCGGGCCACGGACAGCCAGAAGTGCCTCCGCGTGAGCGGAAAGCACAATGACCTGGAGGCGGTGGGCCACGACGGCCGCCACCACACGATGTTCGAGATGCTCGGAAACTGGAGCTTCGGCGACTATTTCAAGGCCGAGGCCATCGACTGGGCCTGGGAGCTCCTCACCGAGGTGTACAAGATCGACAAGACCAAGCTCTATGCGACCGTGTTCGAAGGCGCGGCCGACGACGGCACCGCCCTCGACACCGAGGCGCAGGAGGCCTGGCTGAAGCATATGCCGGCGGACCACGTCCTGCTGGGCAACAAGCACGACAATTTCTGGGAGATGGGCGACACGGGCCCCTGCGGCCCCTGCTCGGAGATCCACATCGACCTCCGCTCCGACGAGGAGATCGCGAAGGTCCCCGGCCGTGACCTCGTGAACACCGACAACGACGAGGTGATCGAGATCTGGAACCTCGTGTTCATGCAGTACAACCGCAAGGCCGACGGCCACCTGGAGCCGCTGCCCGCCAAGAACATCGACACCGGTATGGGCTTCGAGCGCCTGTGCATGGTCCTGCAGGGCAAGACGTCCAACTACGAGACGGATGTGTTCAGCGGCCTCATCGGCTGCCTGGAGAAGCTCTCCGGACACAAGTACCACGAGAACGAAAAGGTGGAAGTGGCCATGCGCGTGTGCGCCGACCACATCCGCGCCATCGCCTTCTCCATCGCCGACGGCCAGCTGCCGTCCAACGTGAAGGCCGGCTATGTGATCCGCCGCATCCTTCGCCGCGCCGTCCGCTACGGCTACACCTTCCTGGGCTTCAACGAGCCGTTCCTCACCCGCCTGGTTCCCCAGCTGGTGGAGGACATGGGCGAGGCCTATCCGGAGCTCAAGGCCCAGCAGAAGCTCATCGAGAGCGTCATCCGCGAAGAGGAGAACGCCTTCCTGCGCACGCTGGACCGCGGAATCCGCCTCCTGGAAGACACGATGGCAAAGAGCGCCGCGACGAAGGTCATCGCCGGCACGGACGCCTTCGTCCTGTACGACACCTACGGCTTCCCGATCGACCTGACCGAGCTCATCGCCACCGAGAAGGGCTACACCGTGGACCTGGACGGCTTCCAGGTGGAGCTCGGAAAGCAGAAGGAGCGCGCCCGCAACGCCACCGCCAACGAGTTCGGCGACTGGGTGGAGTTCGCCGCCGGAGACGAGGTGGAATTCCTGGGCTACGACCTGCTGGACTATGAAGGCGCCACGCTCCTGAAGCAGCGCACCGTCAAGCAGAAGAACAAGGAGCTGTACCAGCTCGTCTTCGACAAGACCCCGTTCTACGCCGAGATGGGCGGCCAGGTGGGCGACACCGGCTGCATCGTCTCCGCCTCCGGCGAGAAGATCGCCATCCTGAACACCGTCAAGGAGAACAACCTCACCATCCACCTCGCCGAGCGCCTTCCCGCCGACGGCACCGAGTCCTTCGACCTCCACGTCGACGGCGAGCGCCGGAAGAAGATCCAGGCCAACCACTCCGCGACGCACCTCCTCCACGAGGCCCTGCGCGAGATCCTGGGCACCCACGTGGAGCAGAAGGGTTCCTTCGTGGGCCCGGACTACTTCCGCTTCGACTTCTCCCACTTCGCCAAGATGACCGACGAGGAGATCCTCGCCGTCGAGAAGAAGGTCAACGCCCTCATCCGCGCCAACGATCCCCTCTGGGAGAAGCGTGACGCGACGATGGACGAGGCCCGCGCGATGGGCGCGATGGCCCTGTTCGGCGAAAAGTACGGCGACGTGGTCCGCGTGGTCCGCTTCGGCGATTCCGTGGAACTCTGCGGCGGTACGCACACCTCCGCGACCGGCAACATCGGCCTCCTGAAGATCGTCTCCGAGAGCGCCATCGCCGCCGGTGTCCGCCGGATCGAGGCCCTCACGGGCGAAGCGGCCGAGAATTATGTCCACGCGATGGAGGAAGCCCTCCGCGGGGCGAAGTCCTTCTTCAACAACACGCCCGACCTCGCCGGCGCCATCCGCAAGCTGGTCGAGGAGAATGCCGACGCGCGCAAGCAGCTGGAGGCGGCCGCGGCCGAAAAGGCCGCGCAGCTGGCCGAGCGCCTGTACGCCGGCGCCGAGGTCGTGAACGGCATCCGCGTCGCCAAGTTCGAGATGTCCGTGGATCCGGGCTTCGCCCGCAACCTGGCGCTCCTCCTGCAGAAAAAGGCCGAGAACCTCGTGCTCGTGGGCGCCTACGAGTTCGGCGGCAAGCCGAACCTCCTGGCGATGTACTCGGGCGACCTCGTCGCGAAGGGCAAGAACGCCGGCAAGGACATCCGCGAAGCCGCGAAGCTCATCCAGGGCGGCGGCGGCGGACAGCCCGGCCTCGCCACGGCCGGCGGCCGCGACACCGCGAACCTCCCTGCCGCCCTCGAGAAACTGATTGAATTAGCGACGGCATAACCCTCCTGTCATTCCGAGCGCCCTATTGTCATTCCGAGCGTAGTCGAGGAATCTCATGAAAAAGCTGGACCTGTTCATACTGAAGTCGTTCATAGGACCGTTCTTCGCGATCCTCGCGATCACCATCTTCATCCTGGTGATGCAGTTCCTGTGGCTGTACATCGATGAACTGGTCGGCAAAGGCCTGGAGCTCAAGGTCATCCTGGAGTTCCTCCTGTGGGGGAGCTGCCAGGTGCTGCCGCTGGCCCTGCCGCTGGCAACCCTCCTGGCGTCGATGATGACCTTCGGCGACATGGGCGAGCACTACGAGCTCACCGCGATGAACTCCGCCGGCATCTCCCTCGCCCGCATCCTGCTGCCCGCGACGGTCGCCAGCGCCGTCATCGCCGTCGCCGCGTTCTTCATCGGCGACCGGCTGGTCCCCTACTCCATCAACCACATCTATACGATGCGCGAGGACATCGGGCGCACCAAGTCCGAGATCAAGATCCCCGTCGGGACCTTCTACGACGGCATCGAGGGGTACATCCTCCGCATCGACGACCGCGACAAGGAGACCGGGATGATGTACGGGGTGATGGTCTACGACCACACGACCGACAAGGGCAACCTCCGCCTCACCGTCGCCGACAGCGGCCTGATGAAGATGTCCAAGGCCAAGGACTACCTGACCTTCCAGCTGTACGACGGCACCAACTACCAGGAGACCAACACCCGCAAGTACCGGGACACCACCCTCGCCCTGCAGCGGATCCATTTCGCCCGCCAGGAGATGGTGATTCCGCTGGAGAACTACTCGTTCCATCATTCCGACTCCGCCCGCTACGGCGACCAGGTCCGGTCGATGTCCAACGAGCAGCTCCGCCACGGCCGGGATTCCCTGGCCGAGAAGTCGGACGCGGGCGCGGAGAAGTTCCTGGAGGAGATCCGGCACTCGTACGCCCTCCAGTGGCAGTCGCAACTGGATTCCGGCTGGAAGGATCCCGCCAAGAAGCCGTTCGACCTCAGCCGCGAACCGGCCTCCTGGGAGGATCCGGGACGGCGGAAGATCGCCTACGAGTCGGCCGTGTCCAACGTGAACCAGCTCCAGTCCACCATCCAGACCCAGGGGATGGAGGCCTACGAATACAGCCGCCTCCTCCGCCTGAGCGAGGTGGAGATCTGGAAGAAATACGCCCAGGCCCTCGCCTGCTTCATCCTTTTCTTCATCGGCGCCCCGATCGGCTCCCTCATCCGCAAGGGCGGACTGGGCACCCCGGCCGTCGTGTCCATCCTGTTCTTCGTCCTGTACTGGGTCGTGGACATCTCGGGCACGAAACTGGCCCGCGACGGCGCCACGACGCCTTTCATCGGCGATTTCATATCGGCCTTCGTCCTGATTCCCATCGGCGTGTTCCTCACCTGGATGGCCATCCGGGAGAAGTCCCTCAACCTGGACGCCTTCAAGACCTGGCGCCGCAAATTCTTCAGCAAGCTTATGTCCCTGTTCAAGAAGACCCGCATCGTCTATATGGGCACGCCCGAGTTCGCCGTGGCCCCGCTCGACGCCCTCACCAAGGGGCGCGGCTACAAAGTGGTCGGCGTCGTGACCGTGCCCGACAAGCCCAGCGGCCGCGGGCTCAAGATGAACGAGAGCGCCGTGAAGAAATATGCCGTGGCGAACGGCCTCCCCCTCCTGCAGCCCGAAAAGCTCAAGGGCCCGGCCTTCCTCGAGGCCCTCGCGGCCTGGAAGGCGGACCTGTTCGTGGTCGTCGGCTTCCGGATGCTGCCGGAGGTGGTCTGGAAAATGCCCAAGATGGGCACCTTCAACCTCCACGCCGCCCTCCTGCCGCAGTACCGCGGCGCTGCCCCGATCAACTGGGCCGTCATCAACGGGGAGAACCTCACGGGCGTGACGACCTTCATGATCGACCAGAAGATCGACACGGGCGGCATCCTCCTGCGCCAGGAGTGCCGGATCGAGCCCACGGACACCGTCGGCGACGTGCACGACAAGCTGATGGCCCTCGGCGCGGACCTCGTGGTCGAGACGGTCGAAGGCCTCATCCAGAAGAATGTCGAGACGCGCGTCCAGCGCAGTTTCGTCCAGGGTTCCGAAGTCCTGAAACCAGCCCCGAAGCTCACCCGCGAGCTCCAGCACATCGACTGGGACGACACCGCGCGCAACATCTACAACCTCGTCCGCGGCCTGTCCCCGTTCCCGGGGGCCTTCACCGAACTGGTCAAGGACGGCCAGGCCACGCAGCTGAAGGTCTTCTTCGGCGAAATCCGCACCGACCTCCACGCCGCGCCGGGCACCGTCCTCTCCGACGGCAAGACCTACCTCGCCGTCGCCACGCAGGACGGCGCGCTCGCCCTCACCGACCTCCAGCTCGCCGGCAAGAAGCGGATGGATGTCAAGGCCTTCCTCCTGGGCTTCCGCGAACCGGAAACCTACACCACGTCCAAGGGTACCTCGAAGGCTGAAATCCTGAAAACCAAACCCACAGACGAGGATTAGGTGGCAGGCCCTCTCTTTTCAAACCCCCGCTTTGCGGTCCCTCCCATAAATGGGCCCCTCCCTCTTATAAGCCGAGGGTGGCATAGGTTTGAAAAGAGAGGCCCTGCCACAAGACAGACGCTGACACCATGAAAAACGTTGTCATCCTGTGCAATGGGGCGTTTCCCCGGAAAGCGTATCCGCTGTATCTGCTGGACAGCGCCGAGGTGGTCGTGTGCTGCGACGGGGCGGCGGTGAAGTATCTGCGCCGGTACGGGGGGAAAAGATTGCCGGAGGCGGTGATCGGGGACATGGACTCGCTGCCCGGGCGGTGGCGGGAGAAACTGGCGCCGATTGTCGTGCATGTGGAGGAGCAGGACGACAATGATATGACGAAGGCGATGCGGTACGTGCTGGAACACCATCCGGACGTGACGGACATCCACATCCTGGGCGCCACGGGACTCCGGGAGGACCACACCGTGGGCAATCTGGGGCTACTGATGGAATACACCCGGTTGTTCGACCTGGGCGGCATCCGCGTGGAAATGGTGTCGGATTTCTCCACGGCCTTTGCCATCACGGACAGCTGCGAGCTGCATGTGGGCAAGGGACGGCGCGTATCCTTGTTCTCCCCCGACAACGCCTTGACCATCAAGTCCGAAGGACTCCATTGGCCCACGGACGGCGTCGTTTTCGACGCCTGGTGGCCGGCCACGCTGAACCGGGCCGACGCCGACATCATAAAACTCACTTTTTCACATCCTTCCCGCGCGCTGATCATCCTGGATTGAGTATTTTTTCCTATCTTTGCCCGATTAACAATAAAAGGTCAAATGCTTAGGAAAATACGCATCGCACTGGCCGTCATCTTCTGGCTGGGCATCACGCTGCTGCTCCTGGACTTCACGGGAGCGCTGCACGGATGGCTCGGTTGGATGGCGAAGGTCCAGTTCCTGCCGGCCGTTCTGGCCCTCAACGTGGCCGTCATCGTCGGCCTCGTGCTCCTGACCCTGGTCTTCGGACGGGTCTATTGTTCCGTCATCTGCCCGCTGGGCGTCTTCCAGGACGGCGTGGCACACCTCAACGTCGCACGCAAGCGCAGGAAGAAGGACCGCAAGCCGTACGGCTACAGCCCCGAGGTGAAGTGGCTCCGCTACGGCGTATGGGCGCTCTTCGTCATCGCCCTCATCGCGGGCGTGCAGGCGCTCGTCGCCCTGCTGGCCCCGTACAGCGCCTGGGGACGTATTGTCCAGAACCTGTTCCAACCGGTATACCTGTGGGTGAACAACCTCTTCGCCGCCCTGGCGGAGCGGGCCGGCAGCTACGCCTTCTACGAGAAGGAAGTCTGGCTCCGCAGCCTGCCCACCTTCATCGTGGCCGCGACCACGCTCGTGGTGGTGGTCATCCTCGCCTGGCGCAACGGCCGTACGTATTGCAACACCATCTGCCCCGTGGGCACTACGCTCAGCTTCTTCTCCCGCTTCGCGATGTTCCGCCCGGTCATCGACGCGGACAAGTGCAAGAACTGCAAGGTGTGCGAACACAACTGCAAGGCCGCCTGCATCAACATCGCCGAGCACAAGATCGACTACTCCCGCTGCGTGGACTGCTTCGACTGCCTCGAGGACTGCAAGTTCGGGGCGCTGAAGTACCGGTATGCGTGGGGGAGGAAAGAGATTCCTTCACCGGCTGCGCCGGTTCGGAATGACAACGCCCCTGTCACTCCGGGCGAAGCGAAGGAGTCTCAAGGCCGCCGGGCCTTCATCACCGGCGCCGCGCTGGCCGTGGGAACGGCCGCGCTGAAGGCGCAGGAGAAGAAGGTGGACGGCGGTTTCGCAGTCATCCTGGACAAGGAAGTGCCCGTGCGCGACATCCCCCTCACGCCCCCCGGATCCAAGAGCGTCAAGGACTTCTACCGCCGCTGCACGGCCTGCCAGCTGTGCGTGGCCGAATGCCCGAACAACGTGCTCCGTCCGTCGACGGACCTCAAGCACTTCATGCAGCCCGAAATGTCCTACGAGCGCGGCTACTGCCGTCCGGAGTGCACCCGCTGCTCCGAACTGTGCCCGACGGGCGCCATCCGGAAGATCAACAAGGAGGAGAAGACGCAGTACCATGTGGGCACGGCCCGCGTGAACGCGGAACTCTGCGTGGTGGAGCAGGGGGTGGAATGCGGCAACTGCGCCCGCCACTGCCCCGCCGGCGCCATCCGGCTCGTCAAGGACGAGGCGACCGGCTACCGCCGGCCCGTGGTGAACGAGGAGCGCTGCATCGGCTGCGGCGCCTGCGAGAACCTGTGCCCGGCGCGCCCGATCAGCGCGATCACCGTCAATGGACGGCATAACCATATCGAGGAATAGATTTCTCGGCAAGCTCGAAATGACAAAGTGGTACTCAAAATGACAAAGAGGTACTCGAAATGACAAGTATGGAAAGAAGAGACTTTATCAAGATATCGGGCGCGGGGGCGCTGGCCCTCGGCGCCGCCGCCGTGGGATGCGCGCCCAAGAAGGCCGCAACGGCTCCGGCCGAGGAAGGTCCGGAGGAGATGGTGCTCCGCGAGAATCCCGTCAACGGGGACAAGGTGTCCCTCCTGGGCTTCGGCTGCATGCGCTGGCCCATGGTCGAGAAGGACGGGCAGCGGGTCATCGACCAGGAGGCCGTCAATGAGATGGTGGACTACGCCATCGAACACGGGATCAATTACTTCGACACCTCCCCCGCCTACCTGATGGGGCAGTCGGAAAAGGCCGCGGGCATCGCCCTAAGCCGCCATCCGCGCGACAAGTATTACATCGCCACGAAACTCTCCAACTTCAACAACGCCACGCCGGAGGCCTCCATCCAGATGTACAAGGACTCCTTCGAGCAGCTGAAGACGGACTATTTCGACTACTACCTCCTGCACGCCATCGGCAGCGGCGGCGTGGCCGCTTTCGAACAGCGCTACGTGCAGAACGGCATGATGGATTTCCTCGTCAAGGAAAAGGAGGCGGGCCGCATCCGCAACCTGGGCTTCTCCTTCCACGGAGCCCCCGGCGAGTTCGACGAGCTCATCGGCCTGCACGACAGCGGGAAATACCATTGGGACTTCGTCCAGATCGAGATGAACTTCGTGGACTGGAACCACGCCGACGGCCGGCGGAACGCCAACGCCTCGTACCTGTATGAGGAACTGGACAAGCGCGGCATCCCCATCGTCATCATGGAACCCCTCCTGGGCGGCCGCCTGGCCAACGTGCCGGAAGCCATCGCCACCCAGATGAAGGAGCGCGAACCGGACAAGTCCATCGCCTCCTGGGCCTTCCGTTTCTGCGGAACCCAGCCCCGGGTCCTGTGCACCCTGAGCGGCATGACGAACATGGACCCGCTCCTGGACAATGTCAAGACCTTCACGCACTTCAAGCCCCTCACGGAGGAGGAGCTGGACTTCCTGGAGCGGATGGCCACCCAGATGATGGAGTATCCCACCGTGAACTGCACGGACTGCAAGTACTGCATGCCCTGCCCCTGGGGCATCGACATCCCGGGCATCTTCAAGCACTACAACACGTCCGTCACGGAAGGCCGCTACCCGCAGACGCAGGAGCAGAAGGATTACCAGAAGCTCAAGAAAGCCTACCTGGTGAGCTACAACCGGGCCATCCCGACGCTCCGGCAGGCCGAGCACTGCATCCACTGCGGCGAATGCCTGTCGCACTGTCCGCAGTCGATTCCGATTCCGCGGGAGCTCCAGCGGATCAACCGCTACATCGAGAAGCTCAAGCAGGATACGCTGTAAAGGCGCATCTTGCGATCGACGCCAAACGAGAGAGAGCCGGCCCCGAAACGGGACCGGCTCTCTTACGAAATAGCCGTTACCTATTTGCGTTTTGCAAACACCTGCGGAAACTTCTCCTGGGCAGGCTTTACCCGGACGGCCTTGTCCTGACAGACATTCCCGCGGACAACCGAGGCAGGGGCGGAAGAAGTTGTCGCCTTCTGGGGAACCGGCCCGTACATAATGATATTCGAGTATCCCGCAAACGCATCCGTATCCAGGTTCCAATAAGTGTAAGTGAAATACTCATAGTTCAGGCTCAAGCTGTTCAGGTCCTCCGAAATCTCGAAGGTGAGAGGAACCGCATCGTGGGCGTCGTTCATATAATCCTCGAAGACGATACCGTAATTCGTCCCATCCTGCTCGAAGGAATAGATCGGCTGGGCGGCATCGAAGGTCAGCAGTCCGTGCGCGGAATCGAACCGTCCGTAGATGGGGGTATCCACACCGCAGAAACCGACACCGGTCTCCTCGAAATCGACGAGCATCACATTGCCAAGTTCTTCGTCGTCGCTCTCGGCGAAGGTGAACGAAACCGTATAGGCACCATCCTGCCAGGCATAGGCGTCATCGTCATCGTTCGTGTCATCTTCGTCATACAGGGTCGGATTGAAGAACATCTCCACCTCCGTATCTTTCCAGGTGCCCAGGATGGCGGAAAGCGGGACCTGACGGTCCTGGGAAGCGCTGTAGTACTTGAAGGGTTCGGAGGAATAGAACATACCGGCACTGGGGGCGAGGCCGTCCACGGCCAGGGCCTTCAGATAGACACGATACTCGCCGGTGGGAGCATTTTCGGGAAGCGCGACTTCATATTCGCCGGACGAGGTGATTTCCGTCACACCGGTACCGGAAGCGATGGCCGCCTTGGCCGCTTCGGGCGTGGCGGCAATGACCAGCTTTGCGCCGGCCAGGTCGATGCCCAGGTAGGTGGAAACCATCGCGACCGGATGGACGGGATCGTCATCCGCGATCTCCGTAAAGGAGACGGAGGCGTCCAGGTCGTATGTTTCATCCGTCGCGCCGGGGAAAATGATCCGGACAAGGTTATTCTGAAGATAGGTGCTGGCACCTCCGGACCAGTAACCATTCCCCGTCGAGGCATTGGAAAGCCACCAATAGATCGGAGCGAGCTGGACCTGACCCGGTACGCCCGTGGACTGGAACTTGATGACGGCATTGTGAGAAGCTTCGTAATCGCCGAGATAGCCGGAGGCGGGATCGATGACCTGGGTCTCGATTCTCTTCCGCAAGTTATTCGTATAGGAAGGATGGTACAGGCCGGTATTGTGCGGGGTCTGGAAGCTCACACTGCCTTCGGAAGAGACCGTCAGGTACAGATCCTCCGGGCCGACGGGGGTAAGTCCTCTCGGAACCGAATACTTGAACGCAGAGGCCGCTGCGCCGTAAGGGGAAGCGACACGGAATGCGGTCGGATCGGCGGAATCCCGGAAAATCTCCACATCGACGAACTGCCCGCTGGTGAAGGAGAGCTGATTCCAGATATAATTGTCGAGGAAACGTCCCGTACCCAGGGAAACCCACTCGTGCGCAGTCTTGAGCGGCGTGAGTTCCGTCACCTTGTTCCGCTCGATGACGATGTCCTTCTGGGTCGCCTTCTGGAAGAAAATGACGTCCTCGTTCTCATTCTCGATGTAGAAAGTCGTGCCGGCGGAGAGTTTTCCGACCGGAAGCGGGATATACAAGGTCGCCGTACCGTCCGAAGCCGGCGTAAAATGATACCAAAGGTTATGGCTGGAGTAATTGCCCGTGTGCTCCGCGCCTTCGTCATCCGTATAGGTATAAGTTCCGGGAATGGCGCTCTCGTTGGTCAGCAAGCCGTTCTCGTCGATATAGAAATAACCGGCGATCTTCTCCACCGGGTCATAGATCCGGAGGAAACGGGCCTCGGCGGGGAGATCGGTGAAAGACACCTTGAGCGCGCCCATCGCCGTCTTGAAAGCATACGCGGTCCCCTCTTCATTCACGGTACCGACCAGCGCGAGGTTCTGGAGCGGATTGTCGCTCGGAGCCGAGTAATAATCGCCGGAGGTGTCGTCCATAAAGATGGCCCCAGGGATATAGAAGGCGACTTCGCCATTGATGAAAGCGGCGTTCTCGGGATAAGTGGCCATAAAGGAAGGGACGTATCCCTCCTCGACATCGCCGACGAAAGTCGTCGTCACGCCGGCTTCCTGCGCGGTGAACTCGGCAATTCTGTAATAACTATCGGTCTCATTGTAGGTAAGGACGGAAATCTTGTCTCCGGCCAACCAGGAAAACTTCTGGAAATCGGCATAGGCGGTACGGGTTTCTTCGCCGCCGATGGTCCCCTCGATCGTATAGGTGACGTAAGAGAGGTCCCCTTCGGTTTCAGCAGCAACCGGAGCCTCGGCTTCCTTGGTGCAGGACACGGCGACGAGTCCGGCAAGCGCGAAGGCGCTATAGAGCAATTTCTTCATGATCGATCTCATTTCAGGTTACACATTAAGACCAAGGATTGAACGGGTCGTCCGGATCGTCCAGGTCCTCTCCCGTGGACCCGTCGAAACCAACTGTCGAAGTGAGGAAATTCACTTCGAAACCCACGTACGAGATACGCACTTCGGGTTCAAGATACTGTTTCTTCATATTGAATAAGAATTAAACCAATAATCGTTCCCGGCAGGAAAACCCCCTGCGCAAAAAGTATATTTGCCGCCAAAATTATAAAAAAAAAACAAAAATGCCAAGAGAAACGCCACGCCTATCAATCCATTAAATGCCTGCCCAGCCTAGAAAAATCGCAATTTTAATTACGATTTGAAACTTGACAAAAACACATACTAACAAATTGTAAGCAGTTCTGAAAAATGACAAGTAAATCAAAAGAGCATCCTTTCATTCAAAGATACCCTCCATCACGTCAACATCCCCCTTGCGAACTTGCAATTATGAAATAATATTCCGAAATTTGCAAGATATTCGCTTCTTCAGAAGAAGGTAACAAATTAAAACATATTAACAGACAACCTATGAAACAAAGGTTCATTGCGTTTCTGGCGGGTCTGCTTCTCTGTTCCGCGCTCGCATCGGCCCAGACGACGGTCAACGGTACCGTCGTCGACGCCCAGGGAGAGCCGGTCGTAGGAGCGGCCGTCTACGTAGAAGGATTCCAGTCCGTGGGCACATTGACCGACCTGGACGGAAACTTCACCCTCAAGAATGTTCCCGAGAAGGGAAAGTACATCGTGGCCTCCTGTATGGGTTACAAGGACCTGCGCCTTCCGGTCAAGGACGGGATGCGTTTCGTCCTGCAGGATGATTCGACGGTCCTCGACGCCGCCGTCGCCACCGGTATGCAGACGGTGGACCGCCGCCTGATGACCGGTTCCACCACCAAGGTCGACGCGGAGAGCGCCAAACTCGCCGGCGTGGCCGACATCTCCCGCTCCCTGGAAGGCCAGGTGGCCGGCGTCTCGGTCCAGAACGTGTCCGGCACGTTCGGCACCGCCCCGAAGATCCGCGTCCGCGGCGCCACCTCCATCTACGGTTCCTCCAAGCCGCTGTGGGTCGTGGACGGCGTGATTATGGAAGACGTCGTGGACGTTTCCGCCGACGACCTCTCCTCCGGCGACGCCTCCACCCTGATTTCCTCCGCCATCGCGGGCCTCAACTCGGACGACATCGAGTCCTTCGACATCCTGAAGGACGGCTCCGCCACCTCCATCTATGGTGCGCGCGCGATGGCCGGCGTCATCGTCGTCACGACCAAGAAGGGTAAGGCGGGTCAGAGCCACATCAGCTACACGGGCGAATACACCGTCCGCCTGAAGCCGATGTACTCCACCTTCAACATCATGAACTCCCAGGACCAGATGTCCATCTACCAGGAGCTCCAGCAGAAGGGTTACCTGAACTACGCGGAGACGGCGAACTCGATGAACAGCGGTATCTACGGAAAGATGTACCAGCTGATCAGCCAGTACGACGCCACATCCGGCCAGTTCGGCCTCAAGAATACGGAAGAAGCGAAGGCCGCTTACCTGAGAGCCGCCGAATACCGGAACACCGACTGGTTCGACCTCCTGTTCACGAATTCCGTCCAGCACAACCACTCCATCTCCACCTCCGGCGGTACGGACAAGGCCAACTACTATGCCTCCCTGTCCCTGATGGACGACCCGGGCTGGACCCTGCAGAGCTCCGTCCGGCGGTACACCGCCAACTTGAACACGACCTTCAAGCTCAGCCAGAACCTTTCCATCAACCTGATTTCCAACGCTTCCTACCGCAAGCAGCTGGCGCCCGGAACGCTCTCCAGCGAGATCGACCCGGTCTTCGGCGAGGTCAAGCGCGACTTCGACATCAACCCCTACTCCTATGCGCTAAACACGTCCCGCGCCTTGGACCCGGATGTCTTCTATACGCGCAACTACGCTCCTTTCAACATCGTCCACGAACTGGAGAACAACTATATCGACCTGAACGTGACGGATTTCCGCATTCAGGGAGAAATCAAGTACAAGATGTTCCCCCAGCTCGAATTCAGCGCCATCGGAGCCGCCAAGTACACGGCCTCGGTACAGGAGCACAACATTACGGATTTCTCCAACCAGGCCCAGGCTTACAGGGCGATGGGAACATCCACCATCCGGGGTGCGAATCCTTTCCTGTACAGAGACCCCGACAACCCCTACGCCCTTCCGATCACCGTCCTTCCTGACGGCGGTATCTACGAGCGTACGGACAATTCCATGCTCGGCTATGACTTCCGCGCCACGTTCAACTATTCGGACACCTTTGCGGACAAGCACATTGTCAACCTGTTCGGCGGAACGGAAATCAACAAGATCGACCGCCACAGCACCTGGTTCCGCGGCTGGGGCATCCAGTACGGAATGGGGCTGACGCCCAACTACGCCTACGAGGTCTTCAAGCAGGGCTCCGAGCAGAACGCGAACTACTATACGGTGGATTACCGCTGGGACAGGAGCGCCGCATTCTTTGCCAACGGAACCTACTCCTACCAGGGCAAGTACGTACTGAACGGGACCATCCGCTATGAGGGTACCAACAAACTCGGAAAGGCGCGGAAATCGCGCTGGCTTCCTACCTGGAACGTCTCCGGAGCCTGGAACATCAGCGACGAACCCTTCTGGAAGCCGATCCAGGACGCCGTATCCCATCTGAGCATCAAGGCCTCCTACTCGCTGACAGCCGACCGGGGTCCTTCGTACGTCACGAACTCGACCGTCGTCATCTACAGCACGACTCCCTGGAGACCGACGACGTCCACCCGCGAATCCGGCCTGTCCATCTCCAGCATCGCCAACGGAGAGCTGACCTACGAGAAAAAGAACGAGCTCAACATCGGCCTGGAGGCCGGTTTCCTCCAGAACCGGATCAACCTGACCTTCGACTGGTACAAGCGCAACAACTACGACCTGATCGGTATCGTCAACACCCAGGGCGTCGGCGGCGAGGTCGCCAAGTTCGGTAACATCGCGTCGATGGGATCCGACGGCTTCGAGGTGAGTCTGACGACCAACAATGTCAAGGCGCACGATTTCAGCTGGACGACGAACCTGATCTATTCCCACACGCGCAACAAGGTGACCAACCTCCAGACGACCATGCGGGTCATCGACCTGGTCGCCGCGACCGGTTTCGCCCAGGAAGGGTACCCCGTCCGAGGCATCTTCTCCATCCCGTTCCTGCGCCTGAATGAAGAAGGCCTCCCTGTGTTCAAGGACCAGGACGGGAACGAGTCCGTTTCGGGAATCTACTTCCAGGAATCCGACCCGGAGAAGCTCAAGTTCCTCGAGTATTCCGGCAACGCCGACCCGACGGACGTGGGCTCGCTCGGTAACATTTTCACCTACAAGGGACTCCGCCTGAACGTGTTCCTGACCTACTCGTTCGGCAATGTCATCCGCCTGGACCCCGTATTCAGCAACACCTACAACGACCTGGATTCCATGCCCAAGGAGTTCAAGAACCGCTGGACCGTCCCCGGCGACGAAAAGATCACGGACATTCCCGTCATCGCCAGCCGGGTCCAGAACCGGAACGACACCCAGCTCGCCTACGCCTACAATGCGTACAACTACTCCACGGCCCGAATCGCCAAGGGCGACTTCATCCGCCTGAAAGAGATCTCCCTGGGATACGATTTCCCGAAGAAGGTCTCCGATGCGCTCCATTGCAACTCCCTGTCCCTGAAAGTCCAGGCCACCAACCTGTTCCTCCTCTACGCGGACAAGAAGCTCAATGGCCAGGATCCGGAATTCTTCAACACCGGCGGTGTGGCAGTGCCGCTTCCCAAACAGTTCACCGTCACCTTGAAACTCGGAATCTAACTGATGTAGAAAAGCTATGAAGCACAACAACATACTGCATATCCTGATCGCCGGCATCCTGCTTGCGTTGCCGGTTTCCTGCGACAAGTTCCTGGACCAGATGCCGGACAACCGCGCCGAAATCGACAGCCGGGAAAAGATCCGCGCCCTGCTCGTTTCCGCCTATCCGGCCACCGATTATATGCTCCTCACCGAGTTCATGTCCGACAACGTCGACGACTACGGCAAGAACAACCCCTACACGGACCGGTTCATCGACCAAGTCTATGCGTGGGATGACGTGACGGAAACGGACAACGAGGACCCCGAGAGCGTCTGGGGCAATTCCTATCTGGCCATCGCGGCCGCCAATGAAGCCCTGGCCGCCATCGAAAAGCTCGAGGAAGAGAATCCCGCCGAGGATTTCAGCGCCGAACGCGCGGAAGCGTATCTCTGCCGGGCATACAACCACTTCATCCTGGTGAACCTGTTCTGCCAGGCGTACAATCCCGCCACGGCCTCGTCCGACCTGGGCATCCCGTTTATGGAAGAGCCTGAGACGACGCTGAATCCCAAGTATTCCCGCGGCACGGTGGCCGAAGTCTACGAAAAGATCGGAAAGGACATCGAGACCGCCCTGCCGATGGTGTCCGACAACTACTACACCGTTCCCAAGTACCACTTCAACCAGAAAGCGGCCTACGCCTTCGCCGCCAGGTTCTACCTCTATTACGAGCAGTTCGAGAAGAGCGTCTACTACGCGGACAAGGTCCTGGGTTCCCAGCCCGAGTCCATGCTGCGCGACTGGAAGTACCAGGCGTCCATGACCCAGAGCTATGAGCCGATTGTGGAGCACTACATCGATGCGGGCCTGAGCTGCAATCTGCTGCTGATCACGGCTTATTCCAAGATGGGTCTCGCCTTCGGTCCGTACAGCGTCTATTCGAAATACGCCCACGGAGAGTATCTGGCCAACCGGGAAACCGGGATCGCGATCACCAGCCTCTGGGGCGGTACGAACGATTCCTATTACAGCGACATGAAGATCTATTCGGCGACCAACCTGGACAAGACGATCTTCTGGAAGCTTCCGTTCCTCTTCGAATATACCGATCCGGTCGCCCAGGTCGGATACTACCGGACGGTTTACCCGGCGTTCGCCGCAGACCAGGTCCTTCTGGAACGCGCCGAAGCCAATGTCATCCTCGGTCATTTCGACCGCGCCGTCGAGGACATCAACCGATGGGTGCGGAACATCGCCAGGAATCCCCAGGAACTGACCCAGGAGAGTATCCACGCGTATTTCAGCGACACCGAATACAGCGTTTGGAACAACGCCACCGTCAAGAAGCCCCTGCATCCTTCCGCCACCATCCAGCTTGGCGAAGAAGGCAGCCTGAAAGAGAGCCTGCTCCAGTGCGTCCTGGCGCTCAAGCGGGTGGAGACGCTGGGCCAGGGCCTCCGCTGGTTCGACATCAAGCGCTACGGCATCGAAATCGACCGAAGGATCATCAACGCCGCCGGAAGGCCGGACCGCAAGACCGACACGCTCGTCCAGGACGATCCCAGGCGCGCCATCCAGATTCCGCCCAAGGTCGTTGCCGCAGATATGGAACCGAATCCCCGAAACAAGTAATCATCGACAGGCCATGAAGACAAAAGCAATACTTCCTTTTCAGGTCATCGTCCTTCTCGTCGCGGGCATCTGCGCAGTCGGATGCCAGAAAGAGGAGCTCAATCCCAACAGCGTGATCCGGGTCGCCCAGACCCAGAAAAACGACTTCGACCGCTGGCTGGACGTCAACTTCAACATCCCCTATAACATCGAGTTCAAGTACCGGTACGAGTTGAACGAGTCCGACCTCAACTACTTCACGATTCCGGCCGAGTACGATTGCTCCATCATGATGGCGCACCTGGTGAAATACCTGTGCGTCGAGACCTACGATGAAGTGGCGGGCATCACTTTCACGCGCACCTACTTCCCCAAGATGTTTTTCCTGACCGGAGAATGGGAATACCGCAACAACGGCACCATCATCCTCGGAACGGCGGAAGGCGGAAAGAAGATTTTCCTCGCGGGCGTCAACCTGCTCCCCGAGTACATCAACAACGTGGAAGACCTCAACACCTACTACATCAAGACGATCCACCACGAGTTCACCCATATCCTGAACCAGACCAAAGACTTCCCCGTCGAATTCAAGGCGATCACCGGTTCCGGTTATGTGGCGGACAGCTGGAACGAGGAGCCTTACGAGAGCCACCACCTGGAGTACGGTTTCATCACGGACTACTCCCAGTATTCCGAGGACGAAGACTTTGCCGAGATGCTGTCCGAATACATCACCCACACGCCGGAATGGTGGGATCGCACGATGAAGGCCGCCGGAGACGGTGCCGCCTCCATCATGGCCAAACTCGACATCGTCCGTTCCTATATGGCAGACGCTTTCGACATCGACCTGGACGAACTCCGTCGGACGGTCAACCGGCGTCAGCAGGATATCGTGAACGGGAAAGTGGACCTTCACGACATTACCATCAAATAACAAGGAGGATTTCCATGAAAAAACTGACTTTCTTTTTGATGTCCGCGGTCGTCGTGCTGGCATCGTCCTGCCTGAAAGACCAGAAGGACTACTTTGATAAATCCTCCGCCGAACGGCTTCAGGAGGTCCAGGAGAACCTGCGGGCGCTCCTCGCCGACAACCAGTACGGATGGCGTATCGAATATTTCATCGGCAACACGGAACAGGACCGGGGAGGCAAGAACCTGACCTTAAAGTTCGGAAAGGACCTCGACACCGTCTGCGTCCGCTCCGAGGAGTTCGTCGATTCTTCCTTCACCAGCCACTTCAAACTGACCGGTGACGACGGCCCCGTCCTCTCCTTTGACACCTACAACGGCATCCTCCACAAATATGCCGTTCCCAGCAGCTCGTATTATGAAGCCCGCGGCGGCGATTTCGAGTTCCTCATCATCGACTATTCCCCCGAGAAGATTGTCCTGAAGGGAAAACGCTCCGGAAAGACGAGTGTCCTGTATCCGCTGGCCGAAGATGCGAAAACCTTCACGGAACGGCTCCATCAGTCCGACAAGGCGTTTTATGTCAGCTCCTTCGAAGGTACGCTGGGCAGTACGGCCGTCAAAGGCGAGATCGATGTCCGGAACCGCCAATTCACCATTACGGAAAAACTGGATGACGAATATGCCGACGCGGAGACGACGACGCTTCCCTACATCCTAACGGAGAAGGGGTTGCAGTTCTATGAGCCCGAAGAGTTCCTGGGCACCACGCTGGAATCGCTCACCTACTCCGCCGCCGACACGACGTTCTCGGCCGCCGGCGTCTCCTTGAAGGGCTTCATTCCCAAGGACTGGCGTCCTTACGAGTTCTTCGAGGGCTCCTATATGTTCCTGCACAATGACGGGATGTTCCAGATCGAACTGGTTCCCACCGAGGACCAGGAATCCTACCGGGCGAACGGATTCGGTACGAATTTCGACATCTTCATGTTCTACGACATCAAGACGGGCCGTTTGAACATCGAGGCGCAGTTCGTGACGGCCAAAGGCTCGGATGAGGTCCTTCAGGAAGGCGAGAACTATGTCATCATGGCCCCTCTTGGAGAAAGCGGATTCTTCGGTCTGGACGGGGAAGGCTACTCCTCGGCCTGGAACATGCGGGAAGACCGCCCCGTCTATGTCTGGGAAAACAACGGCAGGAACGCCCGTTTCATGAGTTCCGAACTGATGCTCCGCCTGTATAACCTGACCGATGGTTTCGTCCGCGACAGCCAGGGTTATTCCATGGGCCCCTCCGTTGCCAAATTCAACGGAAACAAGGCTTCGCTCACCCCGAAATCGATGCAAAAGCGCTAAGTGTTCAAGATTATGAAAAGAATCCTTTACTGTCTGTCTGCAGCCCTGACTGCCGGCCTGCTCCTGTCCTGCCACCAGGAAGACCCGGAGCCCCAGCAGGAAAACAATATCGAAATCCTGAACGGAGAAATCTCCTTCCAGCCTGACGGAGGAACGGAGATCATCCGTGTCAAAGCCTCCGGGGCGATCTCCGCGCAGGCCGACAAAGACTGGTGCGCCGTTTCCGTGGAAGGGGACGACCAGGTCCGCGTCACGGCTCCTTCCTACGATGGAATAGAGACCCGCTATGCCTATGTGGACATCCGCTGCGGCGATGAGACCGTCGGCGTCATCATCCATCAGTTCGGGGTCATCGTCCGCAGTTTCGAGGCCTCCGACCTCTTCCTCAAGAACGCGCCTGCCGAATTCACCTTCGAATATGATGCGAACGCGACGATGTCAGCAAACGCCAATGTCGACTGGATCCATACGAAAGTCGAGGGAAAGACCTTGTCCGTCACCGTCGACCGCAACGAAGGGATGCAATCCAGGACCGGCACCGTCAAATGGGAAATCGGAGCGATGACGGATTCGTTCAACATCACCCAGTTCGATCCCGCCGAGTCCGGGCTTCTGGGAGAATGGACCTGGAATGCCGTCCGCGTTACGGACAATTCCCGGCTCGAGCTGGCCGCGAATCTAACCGAAGCGGGGGAAGGTTCCTACGAACTCACCCTCCAATCCGACAATATGGACTTCAAGTTCACGGACGTCCGTATGGACGGCATCGTCCTGCAGATTCCCCTGGGTCAGGAGATCGGAACATACCGGACATCCTCAAGCACTTACTACGCATTCTGCCTCCTGGCCCCCGACACAAAAGCCATCACTTACACGAATGTCAATGCCGTCAGGACCGGGTACTACACCTTTGACCTGCATTTTGACACGGAGAATCAGACCTGGACGGCGACGGCACGCGAATCGGAGTATCCGAACAAGAATTTCCGTTTCGAGTACTGGAAGACTTCGGCCCACACCGGCAACTCCTCTTCCAGAACCGTGTTGAAGAGCATTGTCCTGAATAAACAGTGATCCGCTCCGATTCCTGATCTGAACCTTGCGGAAGCCCCGGCCCGGTTATTCGAAACCGGAGACCGGGGCTTCGGCTTCCAACTGGCTGACGGGGAAGGTGAAGTACGTGTCCGGGAAGGGCTCGTCCTCCAGCGTGAAATGCCACCACTCCGTGTCCAGGGGCTTGAATCCGTGGGCCAACATCGCCCTGCGGAGAATCATCCGGTGGGCGAACTGCTCGGCGGTCCTTTCCGGATTTAGGTTGACTCCGGAGGGAGGTCAAATAGCTGTGTCACGAGGGGTGTTGTTGTGGTCCTTGCCTGCGGAAAAACCGTACCTACCCGTCAAATGGAAGATACTGAGAGAAAGAAAGTTGCAAAAAGTTGACCATTCTATTTGGCGCAGCCATAATGTCGTAGTTGACTGTATACCAATGATTTACATTCTACGATAGCGTAACAACCATCTCTCTAATGGAGATTCCGCCGGCCGGGGGCCGTCGCTATCTCGGTGCCCTCCCGGGGGGTCCTTGCGAAGCAATGACTCACAGCCGTCGGGCCTGACGGCCCTCTTGTCTGTTTCCGTGCACGCCGTCCGGTGAGCAAGCTCCCCGTCCGACGCACACGAAAACAGCCAGCTGCTATCGCAGCCGGCTGTGAGTCATCGTTTTGCGGAGAGAGCGAGATTCGAACTCGCGATACCCTTTTGGGGTACACACGCTTTCCAGGCGTGCCTCTTCAGCCACTCGAGCATCTCTCCAATACGTATCCGGGGCCTTTCGGTCAAACCGGACTGCAAAGGTAATCATTTTTTCCGGAAGTGCAAGTACCGGAGGGTCAATTTTTCCACACGGGGCTATAAAGTCAGGCTGTGGTCGATGCAACCGGGGTATTCTTCGGGGTAATGGGTCACCATCACGAGGGTTTTGCCGGGGGCGCCGCAGTAGCGGTCCAGCAAGGTTTTCACGTGCCTGCGCTGCGGTTCGTCCAGGCCCTGCAGGGGCTCGTCCAGGATGTAGAGCGGCGGATCCTTGACAAAGGCGCGGGCCACCAGGCACAGGCGCTGTTCGCCGCTGGAGATGCGCAGGAAGGGCCTTTCGGCCAGGTGGCCGATCCTGAATTCCTCCATCCACCGACGGGCGGTCTCCCGCTGGTCCTCGGACGGCTTCCGGAACAGGCCTTCCGTGTCGAAGTGCCCGCTCGTGACGATGTTCAGCGCGGTGGCGTCCTGCTGGAAGGCACGGTGCAGCTCGGGGCTCACGAAGCCGATCTTGCGCTTGATGTCCCAGATGGTCTCGCCGGTGCCGCGAGGGCGGCCGAAGAGTTCGATGTCGTGGGCGTAGGCCTGGGGATTGTCGGCATTAATCAAGCTCAGGAGCGTGCTCTTGCCGCTGCCGTTCGCGCCGGTCAGCGCCCAATGCTCCCCTTCCCGCACGGTCCAGTTCAGGGAATTCAGGATGACCCGCCCGCCGAAGCGGATGGTCACGTTCCGGAGGCGGATGACGGCGGGCGGCAGGACACGGTCCAGGTACGCCTCCCGCGGCTCCTTCTCCCCCGCTTTCCCGTCTTCGACTGGGATGACGTGGGTGACGAAGGGCGGGATCTCCGCCGGACGGGACAAGACCAGCACCAAGGTCATTGACGCGGACAAGGCGGTCAGAAGCTCTGTCAGCAGGGCCCTCGTCCGCGGGTCCAAGCCGATGTACGGATTGTCCACGACCAGGATTTCCGGTCCGCCCAGCAGGGCGCGCGTCAGCTGATACTTGCGGAGCTCGCCCGACGACAGCGTCACCAGGGGCTTGTCCAGCAGCGGTTCCATCGAGAACAGGGCGGTCAATTCCTTTACCCGCCGGAGCGCCGCCTCGGGATCCTTGCTCTCGGCCGCGTCCTGCCGCAGCGCCTCCCCCACGGAAGGCGGATCGCCTTCCAGCGTAAAGAGGTTCCAGCGCTGCTGCATAAAGAAATTGCGGTCGCCGTAGCTCCCGTACGAATCCCGGAAAGTGATGTATTTCGCGCCTTTGCGGCCGGAGAAGACGGACGCGAGCCGGCTCTTGCCGGAGGCGTTGTCCCCCACCAGGGCGACCTGTTCTCCGCGACGGATATCCAAACTGTCCATAGGCCTTATTCCTGGGCAATCAGCTGCTCCGCAGCGGCGCAGAGCGCGTCATAAAAGTCCTGCCCATAAGCGGCAATGAGCGGTTCCTTCAGGAACTGATAGACCCGGATGCCTTCGCGCCGGCCTTTCTCGAACGCGCACTTGCAGATGTCCCAGCGGTGGAGGTTCAACCCCTGCCCGCCGCTGCGCAGCTGCACCACGCGGATCGGATACAATTGACAGGAAATGGGTTTCCGGAAGGTCGACTTGCCGGCGAAGAACTGCCGCTCGATGGAGCAGAAGCAGTTCCCGTCCTCGAAATGGCAGAAGGCGCACTCTTCGCTGCCGGGCACGAGCGGCGTCACGAGATCGCCGTCCCGGTCGATCTCGAAGAACCCCTTCCCGTCCACGGCCTGCCGCCCCTCCGGGCGCATCAGGGGCGCGAACGCGTCATAATTGGCCTCGATGGGGTCCAATTCCTCCTCCTTCAGCGGGGCGCCGCTGTCGCCGACGATGCAGCACTTCCCCTTGCACACGGGATAGTCGCAGGCAAAATACTCCAGGATGACATCCTCCGACACGAGGATGTCCCCGATTTCCACGATGGTTCCGAACGGTCGCTTGTGTCCCATTTACTCAATCACGATTTCCGCGGTTGAACCGGCCGCGAGGGCGGACAACATCTCGGTGATGCGCGCGGCGGTGACGCCGTTCACGCTTTCCTTATAATGGGTGACCAGGTCCTTGCCGATGCCATAGCGGGCGACGAGGGCCTCCACCATGGTTTCCGGTTCGGTCAATTCCTGGTTTATTCCGGCTAGGGCCGCCGCCTTGAAGGCGTTCAGGTCCTTGGCGGACAGGGTGGTCTTCGCCGCCTTCTGGATCCCTTCCCGGACGGCGTCGAGGTTCGTTCCCCCTTCGCAGGAAAGGAACATCCACAGCCGCTCCTGCGGATAGGTCTGGAAGCCGGAGGTCACCTCCACCGACATCCCCGTCCCGTCGAGCGAGCGGACCAGCTGGCGGCGGAGCGCCTCAACCGCGACCTCGGCCGCGGCATAATTGATCCCGGACAGCGGATACTCCGCATCCAGGCGCACATAGACGCCCTTGCGGCCGCCTTCCTCTCTCTTCGTCACGGTTCCCGGGCGCGGCTGGTAGCGGACCGACTTGCGGGCCGCGGTCCCGCGCTGCGTGCGGAACCCGCCGAGATACCGGAGCAGGACGCGGCGCACGGTGGCTTCGTCCACGTCGCCCACGAGGATCAGCATCCCGTCGTTCATCCGGGAGAACAGGGACTCGTAGAACTGGGCGGCCTTGGCCTGCGTGCCCGGATTCAGGCCGGTCGCATATTTCTTCGAGGAATAGCTGAAACCCGGATACATCATCGCATAGAGCCGGTTCTCCACCGGTTCCCGGGCCCACCTCGCGTTGCGGAGGAAGATGTCGAACTCGCCCCGGTTCACCGTCCGGCCGTTTGCGAGGGCCAGGAGCGCCTTCAGGAGCGTGGGAAGCTTGGATGACGGAGCCTGCCCGTAGATGGACGTATAGGTCATCGCGACCTGCGCGTCCATACGGATGCCGTTCACGGCCAGATGGTCCCGGAAATCGGGGGCGGAAAGGCCGCCGGCGTCATACAGGGACAGCATATCCCCGAAATAGCCGCCCTCCCCCTCCGTCAGGCCGTTGGCGCCGGACAGCCCGCTCCCCAGCAGGAGCGAATACTGGAAGGTCCGCCGGCCCGGAACCTGTTTGTACACCACCCGCATCCCGTTGGAAAAGGTCCACAGGACGCCGCCGGAGACGGGCTCGGGCTTGGTCTCCTTGAGTTTGACCTTCGGGCAGTTCACTTCCAGGCCGGCGGTGTCCCGCTGCCAGGTATAGTCCTTCGCCTCCTTGAACGTGGACCCGTACAGATAGGCCAGGTTGTACTGGAACAGGGCGTTGTCCTCGTCCAGCGTATCCAGCCGGGCGCGGTACTCGAGCGTCAGGTTGGAGAGCTGGTTCAGGAGGGAATTCGAGAACTGGTTGAACAGGCGGGTCTCCGTGCTGTCCGGCAGGTTTTTCCGGGCGAAAAGACGCGTTTCCTCGCTATAGGGGGCCAGGTTGGCCCCATACAGGAAATGGGACACGCAGCGATCCACATACTGCCGGTCCGTCAGGGGCTCGCTCCCCCGGGGAAGCATCTCGGCCATCATCACCTGCTTCGCCTCGGAGAATTCCGCCACGGGAACGCCGAACTCGTCCAGGCCCGCCAGCGTCCCGGAGACGGTCTTCATCGCCGCCTCCAGGTGGTCGCGGTCCGTCTGGACCTCCACGGTGTATTCCTCGTCGCCGCCGGTCTCGGTGCTGTTCAGGTAGGTGAAATCCAGCCGGCCGTACGGGATGCCCGCATCGCGCAGGTTCCGCTCGATCCGCCGGAGCGCGATGGTCCGGAACTCCCGGCTGAGGATGCCCATCACCAGCGCCTGGGCCGTGTTCATCTGCTCCTGCGGCGTGCGCGGGGCGGCATACGAGACCCGGACGACGCCCCGGTCCCCCATCGGCTCGTTGCGCAGGACGATGGACGGCATCACGGACGGTTCCCACACATAGTCGGGACCGTGGCTGTTCTCCACGAAGTGCTGCGGCACCATCATCGAGAAGATGTCCAGCTTCTTCTTGAATTCCGCCGGGTCGATGTCGCCGGCCACGATGACCGCCTCCGCGGCGGACGAAGCCGCCACCTGGGCGAAGGTCACCAGCAGGGTGGAGTCCAGCGCGTTGGCGTCATACACCGGAACGCGGTCCAGATGCAGGACCGTGGACCCGTCGAAATCCCGGAAATAGCCGCCGGGACGGGGGCCGATCCCGTTGCGGGACAGATAGGCCGTCTCCAGCGACTCCTCGGCGGCGGGACCGGGCGCCTCGCCGCGGCGGACCACGGCGAAATCGGCATAGCCCTTGCGCTCGTCATTCTTGACCATATAGTAGGCCACGCCACAACGCAGGGTTCCTTTTTGGATCTTGGGATCCACGGGAAGCGAAGGAAGAGTCTGTGCTGGCACAATTCTTGAAACCGTGAGTAAGGCCAGGCCGATGAGTATTTGGGACAGTCGGTTTGCCATGGAATAAACGCTAGGACAATGCAAAATTAACAATAAAAATTGCTATTTTTGCAAAATGCGTGCAAACGGCAAGAATTATAAGTTTTAACAAATAAACCCGAACGAAAGATGAAAAGATTATTTGTCGCCGTTGCGGCGTTCGCACTCGCCGCAGGAATCGCTTCCGCCCAGGACATGAGCGCCGCTGTCGAGACCTTCAACATGGGTGCCCAGACCCTGGAGTCCAACAAAGTCGAGGCCCTGAACCAGTTCAAGAGCGCCCTCACCCAGTTCGAGGCCTGCTCCGAGGAAGAGGCCGCCGAGATGATCGCCCAGTGCAAGAAGATCATTCCCCAGACCATGGTTTCCATCGCCAAGGAGCAGATCAACGAGGCCCAGTACGACGAGGCGCTCGAGACCCTGAAGGAGGCGACCGCCACCGCTGAAGGCTATGGACAGGAAGAGACTGCCGCTGAAGCCAAGGAACTCGTTCCCACTGCATACACCCGCAAGGGCGCTGCCCTGCTGAAGGCGAAGGATTTCGTCGGCGCCGCCGCCGCTTTCAAGGCTGTGGTGACCCTCGATCCCGCGGATGGCCAGAGCCAGCTTCTCTACGGACAGGCCCTGATGCAGGCCGGTGACAATGACAACGCCGTCGCCGCCCTCGAGGCCGCCGCCGCCAATGGCAAGGAAGACCAGGCCAACAAGCTTCTCTCCAACCTCTTCCTCAAGGAAGGCATGGCCCTCGTGAAGGCGAACAAGAGCGCCGACGCCATCGCCGCCCTCGAGAAGGCCAACAGCTACCTGGAGAGCGCCAACGCCTACAAGCTCATCGCCAGCGCCAACACCAAGCTCGGCAAGAGCAAGGCCGCCATCGAGGCCTACAAGAAGTACCTCGAGGTGAGCCCGGAGGCCAAGGATGCCGCCGACGTGATGTTCACCATCGCCGCCACCGCCCAGAAGGCCGGCGACAAGGCGACCGCCATCGAATACTACAAGAAGCTCTCCGGCAACGCCAAGTACGCCGCCCAGGCCACCCAGCAGCTCGGTGCCCTGCAGAAATAGGAGATTCCTTCCCTGCTTCGCAGGTTCGGAATGACAAAAAAAGGCCGGTCTCCGCACGGAGACCGGCCTTTTTCATGCCTTCGCCCGGACGCCTAGTCGATCAGGCCGTTCTTCTCGATGGTCCAGCCTTCGCGGTTCGCGAGGCCGCAGTCGGCGCCCTGGAAGAGTTTCGCAGCCTCCTGGTCGCCCTTGAGCTGCCACTGGAGCCAGGCCAGGGCCGGGACGGTGAATTCGCCCCCGTGGTCCTGGCGGTAAGTGCCGCCGTGGCCCACCGGGTAGTTCGCGGCGAAGGCGGGGACCTTCACCAGGCGATGGAAGTCGTCCATCCCGTTCTCATAGGCGATGTCCTCGGGACCGCCCAGGATGTAGATCACCGGGACGGTGATCTCCTGGAGGCGCTCCTTCTGGGGCATCGGCATATTCGGGACGGCCGTGCCCGGGTTGATGAACAGGCCGCTGTTGCAGATCATGATGGTCTTGAGGCGCGGGTCCGTGGCGTTGTCCAGGGTCTGCAGGCCGCCGCAGGACATACCGGCCGCGGCGATGTGGTCCACATCGATCCGGCCGTAGTACGGGCTGTTCTTGTCGGCATTCTGCGCGATGGCCCAGTCGATGGACTCGATCTGCTGCGCGGAGGTGGACATCGGCCCGCGATAGGGCTTCTCTTCCATCGGGATATAGCCGGTGGCGATCACGAGGAAGCCGTGGGAGGCGATCTCATTCAGGAACTTGTAGTGTTCCCACGGGGAGTTGGTGCAGGCGCCGTTGCCCCACACGAGGACGGGCAGCGGGTTCTTCTTGCCGAACGGAGCGAGATCCTGCGGCGCGAAGATGGTGTGCGCCTCCAGGGAAGGATCTTCCAGCATCAACACCTTGTAGGGGCCGGTGCCGCCGTCTTCGACGACCTTGGACTGGCTGGCCACGGGGGCGACCGGGCCGCGCTGGCACGCGGTGCCCAGCATCAGCAGGCACGCGGCGGAAAGGAATGCGATTCGTTTCATATGACGAGAGGTTAGGCTGCTAGCGGACGTCGTCGAAAACCGGGGACAGGGTGAAGACGAAGTCGTAGGGCTTCGCCGGGAGGAGGTACTCCTTCAGCGGCCAGGTGCCCCAGGAAGTGATCCCGCCGACACCCATCTGGGCGAGGTCCATATGGACATAGGTCGTCCCGCGGGAGCGCTCGTTCTCGTGGGCCTTGGCCTTGAGCTCCAGGGAGTGGACGTGGGTGTCCAGGTCCTCGAGACTGAACGGCAGGGCGGAGGCGGAGAAGGGCGTCGGCGCGAAGAGTCTCAAGCCGGTGCCGGCCTCGTCCACGATGTTCAGCCAGCGCATACCGGTGTGGGTGCCGGACTCCTGCGCGCGCACATAGCCGTAGTGGTACTGGTCCTCCACCCGCTGACGGTAACGGCCCAGGAGGGCGGCGCTGTGGCGGTCGGCATAGTTCTCCCACGGGCCCAGGCCGAAGAAATCTAGGTCGGAATACCGCCCGGGCATCGCGAAGCGCATCCCGAAGCGGAAGAGATACTGCGCCTCGGCCAGGCCGCCGGCATCCTCCAGGGACTCGGAAACGGCCACCGTGCCGTTCGGGTCCACCAGATAGGCCACCTTCACGATCCCCTTCCCGTCGACGGGCGCGAACGCCACGTCCACCTGGCAGGAATTCCCGACCGCCTTCGCGGCGACGGACGCCACCTGGAACTTGATATTCCGCCACAGGGCGAAACGGTTCTGGAAACGCGCCCCGAGGTCGTTCTCGGTCAGGGCGCGGTCGAAGCAGGGCATCATCGGCTCGGAAATCATCTCCTTGCCATCCAGCTTGTACGAGGACAGCGCGCCGAGGTTCTTGTCAATGGCGACTTCCCACGTGGCTTCGCGGGCGCCCAGCGTGCCGGGACGGGCGATCGTGCCGCAGAAGGTATAGGCCGAGGCGGTCTCGCCGGCCTTCACGGTACCCGGGACCGGCTCGGACGACCCGACAGGAAGGGCCGGCTCGTCACGGAGGACGATCTGGTCATAGGCCACCTCGAAACCGGCGGGCAGCAGCGGAGCCGCCTCCTTGAGCTGATACCGGACCGTCAGAGTGACGACGCCGCTTTCGGGCAGCTCGCCGACCTGCAGGTCCTGCGTCCGGGTCGCCAGCGGGGCCACTTCCAGCCGCTCCACGGTGCCGGTGCGGACCGGCCGGCCGTCGGCCTCCAGCGACCATACAAGGCGGTAGCGGGACAGGTCCGTGAAGAAGTTCTCGTTATAGATGTTCACGACGCCCGGTCGGCCGCCCGCCGTCGTGAGGATGTTGCGGTACTGGTAGCGAACCTCGTAGGCGTGCGGATGCAAGGTGCGGTCTGCGGCGATGACGCCGTTGCAGTTGAAGGATCCGTCGGAGGGGTCATAGTCGTTCAGGTCCCCGCCGAAGATGTAGATTTGGTCCGTTCCGGGCTTGTCGGACGGCCAGCGGAGGGCCTGGTCCACGAAGTCCCAGATGAAGCCGCCCTGGCAGCCCGGCTCGCGGCGGGCGATGTCCCAGTATTCCTTGAAATTGCCCATCGAATTGCCCATCGCGTGCGCGTACTCGCACTGGATGAAGGGTTTCGTCCCCTTCTGCAGGTACTTGAGGATATCGTCCGGAGAGTAGTACATCGGGCAGAAGATGTCCGTATAGCGATGGCTCTCGAAGTTGCGGTTGAGGGCGCGCTCGTACTGCACGGGACGGGACGGGTCGTAGGCCTTGATCCAGTCGTAGCAGGCTTCGAAGTTGGGACCGTCTCCGGCCTCGTTGCCCATACTCCAGACGATGACGGACGGATGGTTGAAATCGCGCTGCACCATCCGGCTGTCGCGGGCGAGATGGGCCGCCGCGAAGATCGGGTTCCGGCCCAGGGTCGCCGGACCGTAGCCCATCCCGTGGGACTCGATGTTGCCCTCGTCCACCACATACAGGCCGTACTTGTCGCACAGGGCGAGCCAGCGCGGGTCGTCGGGATAGTGGCAGGTGCGGACCGCGTTGATGTTCAGTTCCTTCATGATCCGGATGTCGCGGATCATCTCGGCCTCGGTGACGACATAGCCGCCGGAGGGGCTCATCTCGTGCCGGTCGGCGCCCTTGATGAGGATGGGCTTGCCGTTGACCAGCAGCTGGTTGCCCACGATCTCCACGGTGCGGAACCCGAAGGCGACCTCCGTGTTTTCCGCGACCGCCTTGCGGGTGTCAGCCCGGACGGCGAGGGTATAGAGGTTCGGCGTCTCCGCGCTCCAGAGGGCCGGGTCCGACAGGACCGACTCGAAGTCGACCACCCCCTTCACGGGCTTGAGGCCGTCCACGGCAAGGGCAGTCCGTCCGTCGGCGTCCAGGACTTCCAGGTCGACGCGGGAGATCCCCTTCGTCACCTCGACCCGCACCTTCAGGCGGCCGTCGGCCCAGCCTGTGACGTGGACATCCTCGATCCGCTCCTTTTCGCGGGTGTAGACCTCCACCCCGCGGGCGATGCCGGCGAAACGCCAGAAATCCTGGTCCTCCAGGTAGGTGCCGTCACACCAGCGGAAAATCTCCAGGGCGAGGGTGTTCTCCCCCGCGTGGACATATTTCGTCAGGTCGAAACGGGCCTCCAGCTTGCTGTCCTCGCTATAGCCGACCATCTTGCCGTTCACCCACACGCGGACGTTGGAGGTGGCGGAGCCGATGTTCAGGCAGATCTGCTTCCCGATCCAGGACTTGTCGACAGTGAAGGTCCGGCGGTACTGGCCCACGTAGTTGTGCTCCGTGGCCGGATAGGGCGGATTGTTCTCGTAGTGACCGCGCCAGGGATAGCCCACGTTCAGATACATCGGGTCGCAGTAGCCGTTCAGGTCCCACAGGCCGGGCACGGGAATCTCGTCCCAGGCCGCATCGTCATAGCCCACGGCCTCGAAACCGCGGAGCCGTCCCTCGATGGTGGGATTGAAACGGAACTTCCAGAGGCCGTTCAGGCTCAGGGTCTGCTGCTGGGCGGTGACGAAAGTCGCCCGCATCGGCATCCGGTTCTCTTCGAACACATTCGGGTCCTGCCAGGGTTCCATCTTGGTTTGCGCCGCAAAGGAGGTGGCGCAGACGATGGCGAGAGAAAGGAGGGAAAGGAATTTTTTCATCATATACTAAGGTTTTGTATCCGGGTTGGGAGAACGGTTCTCCTGCTTGAAACGCGTCGGAGTCACGCCCTTCAGGTTCTTGAAGGAGGTGCTGAAATAACGCGGATAGGCGAAACCGACTTCGTAAGCGATTTCATTGATATTCTTGTCCGTGTGCAGAAGGAGGTCCACGGACCGTTCGATGCGTATCCGGTTGATATAGTCCTTGACACCCTGTCCTGTCACCTGTTTTACCTTGCCGTACAGGAGGGTCCGGCTCATCGCCAGCTGCTCCGTGAGGAACTGGACGTCCAGGCCGGGATCGGACAGATGCCGGAGGATGACGGCATCCAGCCGGGCCTTGAATTCCGGATCGGGCGTGATGGCGGTATCATCTTCCCGCTCTTCCGTATCTTGCAGCATTTCCTCGAGGAAATGGGCCATGGAACTGTTGGTCTCGTGCTCCCGCCGCTTGGTGACGGTGCGGATGCCCCAGGCGGCCGACGCCAGCAGAAGGGCGGCCAACAGCAGTCGGAACCATACGGTCCGGTACCAGGGAGGAAGCACGACGACTTCCAGCAGGCATTCCGGCACAGTAAAATCGCCACCCTTCTGCAGGCAGGAAACCAGAATCCGGTATGTCCCGTCCGACAGGGCGGGAAGCCGCAGGCGGGCGTCGTCGCTTTCAAAGGTCCGCGTCTGTGTCCCTTCCACGGTGTAGCGGAAATACTTGCGCTGGAAGGCATCGCCGTCCTTGACCTGGAAAGAGGCGACAAGGGACTGATAGTTCCAGGGGACGCGGATCCGGTTTCCCTGCACATCGGACAGCGCAGGACGGCCGTCCACCGTCAACTGGTCCAGAAAGACCGCGACCGGTTCCAGCCCCGGAATCGGGATGTCCCGGCTGATCTGCACCAGCCCGTCCGAACCGCCCATGTACAGGTAATCGGGACTCGTGGCGTTCTGGTACAGCATTTTAATGTCGTTCGGGCGGAACCCGTCCGAAGCGCTCCAGGAAACGAAGCGGTTCCCTTCGCACAGATAGGTGAACAGCCGGCTGCGGGCGCAGATCCACAGCTGTCCGTTCCCGGCGTATTCCAGAGCCGACACGCTGTCGAAAAGGCCGGTTTCCACCGGTTCATACGTATCCGAGCGGCGGTCGTACCTTCCAAGGCCGCGGTCCGTCCCCACCCACACGGTCCGATCACCGTCATAGGCGACGGATGTCACTTTCTCCTGCTCCCCCACACGGAAAAGCAGTCGGATCCTGTCCTCCTTCAAATCGGCGATCAATACCTGATTGTCCCGATAGAAGAAGGCCTCCCGCCCATCGGAACAGGCCATCCTGACACCGCTGACGGCCAGGCTGTCATCCACCTGGAGCAAAGAGAAGCTCCGGGTGCGCAGGTCGTAGAGCCAGGGGGAATAACTGAGGAAATACAGCTTGTCACCAGCCACGCGCGCCACACGGGGAAGGTATCCCCAGAAACATTCCTGCCGATTCACTTCCTCATTGACAAGCGTAAACGGTTTCCGTGCACCGGTCACTCTGTCCACCAGGAAAAAGCCCTCCATATAGATGGAAGCCAGCAGATTCCGGGCATCGAATCCGACCAGCGAAAGGATTTTGCCACGGGTTCCCGGCAGCGGCGTAAAACGACCTGAAACCGGATCGAAACGATGGATGCCGCCGCCGTCGGTTCCGACCCAGAGCGAGCCGTCGTCCTCCCGGTACAGGCTGATGACCGCGTTGTCCGTCAATCCGCACAATGGGCCGCTGAAAGAGCGGATATGGTTCTGGCGCACCTGGAAGAAGCCATGTTTGACGGTTCCTGCCCACAGGACGCCGGAAGAATCGAGGTAAAGCACCGTCACCGAGTTGGACGGCAGGCAAGCCGGATCGTCAGGGCTGTGACGAAGTGTCTGAAAGCGGCCGGAAGAGAGGTCCAGGAGCGAAATGCCGCCACCATCCGTGGCGATCCAGAGGGATCCGTCATATTCCGCGAAACTCTGGACATAGTCATGGGTCAGCCCGCTGTTACGGGTCGTATAATGGGCCAGCTCGGTTCCGTCCGGGGAATAACGCCGGACACCATCTCCGTCGTATGCAACGAAGATATCCCCCGCCTGGCTTCTGTACAAGGCGATGACCTGCCGGAACGCTTCCTGCGTAAACGGAACGGCCGGATGGCCGGGCTCGTAGCGGAACAGGCCCATCTCATCCGTTCCAAGCAGCAACTCACTCCCCTCCAAGGCCACCATCCGTCCGATGCGGTAAGCCCGGTTTCCCACACAGGAGCCCTCCCCGAAAGGATACAGGTACTCGGAACTTCCGTCTTCCGCCACGCGGGCCAGGCATCCATCACCTCCGAACAGGATTCCGTCGGGAACGGCCAGTGACGAGAAGAAGGGTTTCACCATGACGGTCTCGAATCCGCCCCGGGAGGGGCGATAGCGGGCGATGCCGCGCGACGTCCGGATCCAGACCGATCCGTCCGCGGTTTCGGACAGGTCCCGGATCTCGTTCCCCGGCAGGTGTGCCGCATCGTGTCCATGGGATGTATAGACCGTTATCTCCTGCCGGTCCATCCGATTCAGCCCGTTCCGGGTTCCGATCCACAAACTGCCCCGGCTGTCCAGCAGCAACGATGTGACATTCGGCTGGGACAGGCCGTTTTCCAAGGAGATCGGGATATAGGCATACGGCGAATTCTGTGCGGCCGATACCCAAACCGCAGGAAGGAGAAATAGCAGAAGCAGGATGTTTTTCATCAAAGCCGTGGTTGCAATGGCTAAATTAGCGTTTTTCCGGAGAAAAGCCAAACATCCGCGTCCGAATTCGTCCAATCCGCATTTTTGGACGAAATCGGACTATTTACGGACAAGATCGGATTCGGTTTCGCAGGGTTTTTCCCAACTTTGTGCAGATAACCGCATCCATATCCACTAACCATAACTAAAAAACCACTATGCTTAAAACACTCCGCAAAGCCATCCTGTCGGCGACAGCCGCACTCATGGCTTCCATCGTCGTGCTGGCACAGGGCCCACAGACCGTCCGGGGAACGGTTACCGATCCATCCGGTGAAACCGTCGTCGGCGGCTCTGTGTTCGTCAAGGGCACACAGACCGGCACGGTCACCGACATCGACGGCACCTACGTCTTGAACGGTGTCCGGCCCGGCAACGTCCTCGTTTTCTCCTGCATCGGCTATGTCACCCAGGAGATCACCTGGAACAGCGGACCCCTGAACGTGGTCCTGCAGAACGATACGCAGATGCTGGAAGAAACGGTCGTCGTCGGTTACGGCGTCCAGAAGAAAGTCAACCTGACCGGCGCCGTCTCCCAGGTCAAGGGAGATGACTTCGCCCAGCGTCCCGTCGTGGATGCCGCCCAGGCCCTTCAGGGCATGGTTCCCGGCCTGACCATCTCCAACACGGCGGCCGGCACCCCGGGCGCCGCGACGACCATCACCCTCCGTGGACGCGGCAACCTGAGCGATACCGGCAATCCCTATATCCTCGTGGATGGCGTCGAGATGAGCCTCCAGGATGTCAACCCCAATGATATCGAGAGCATTTCCGTCCTCAAGGACGCCGCCTCCGCCGCCATCTACGGAGCCCGGGCCGCCTACGGTGTCATCCTGGTCACGACCAAGCGCGGAGCCGACGGGAAGCCCGTCATCAGCTATTCCGGCAATGTCGGATGGAACGCACCGACCAAACTTCCGACCATGGCCAGTTCCGTGGATTTCGCCCATTTCTGGAACGACGGCGCCGCCAATGCCAATGCACCCCGAAAGTATTCCGACGAAAAGATCGCCGACCTGCAACGGTTCATCGACGGAGATCCGTCCGCCGACCCGTGGGCGGAGATCCGCGACAATCCCACGGCCAACCCGTCGTCCTTCGAGAACTCGGAAAAAGGCCTCGGCAACACCGACTACTTCAAGCTCCACTACAAGGACTGGGCACTCAAGCACAACCACAACCTGTCCATCCGCGGAGGAAGCAAGAAAGTCCAGTACTATGTGAGCGGCGGCATGTATGACGAAGACGGTGCGCTGCGCTTCGCCGACATGGGCTACAAGCGTTTCAACGTGAATGCCAACACGCAAGCCCAGGTCACCGACTGGCTCAAGCTCATGTTCAGCACCAAATTCGTCCATGGACAGACCGACAGTCCGTTCGGGGACGGTGCCATCGGCTATGGCTTCTACCACACCCTGGCCCGTGAGTTCTCCACGAAACACTACATGGATGACAATGGCCACTATGTGGAATTTACGATGATCCCCTACCTCCAGAGCGGTACTTACACGACCACCAAGCGCGACCGTCTGGACATTACCCCCGGGCTGCAGATCCAGCCTGTCAAGAACTGGTTCATCAATCTGGACTACACCTACCGGTTGGGTGTCAACAATTACGAAGCCGTGGCCATCGCGCCGGACATCTACATGATGGACGGAGTGACCACCGTCAAGGGCGGACGTTCCGAGCTGGGCATTCCCAAGGACGGAAAATATACCCGGTCCAATACGAACACCAACTACCAGAGCATCAGCCTCTACACCAATTATTCCTTCACGCTGGGCGAAAAGAGCAACTTCGCGCTGCTGGCCGGCTATCAGGAAGAGGACTACCACTACGCCTACATCAAGAACGCCATCACCGGCCTTTACACCACGGCCACGCCCAGCGTCACCATGGGCAATGGCGACCAGACCATTACGGATACCCGTTACGGGTGGGCCACCCGCGGCTACTTCGGGCGCATCAATTACGACTATGACGGCCGGTATCTGCTGGAACTGAACGGCCGTTACGACGGATCTTCCCGTTTCGCCGCCGACCACCGCTGGGGCTTCTTCCCGTCCGTTTCCGCCGGTTGGAACATTCACAAGGAACCGTTCCTGCAGTCCGCTTCCGGCTGGCTTTCCAACCTGAAACTCCGGGCCTCCTACGGTCTGCTGGGCAACCAGGCAGGAGCCGCGACCTATACTTTCGCCTCCACCATGAGCATGAGTTCCGGTCTGGGCAGTTACATTTACTCCGACGGACGCCATTCCTACACCCAGGCTCCCGGCGTGGTGAATCCTCTCACCACCTGGGAAAAGGTGTTGAACCAGAATGTCGGTCTGGATTTCGGCTTTTTCGGGAACGCCCTCACCGGCTCCTTCGACCTGTTCCAGCGCGACACGCGCGACATGCTGGGCCCGGGCGAAGACTATCCGGACATCTTCGGTGCCAGCGCGCCCCAGACCAACAACGCGAACATGCGTAACCGGGGTTGGGAATTCGCCATCAACTACCGGGGCCACGCCGGACGCGACTTCAACTACTCCATCGGCGGTTCCGTGTCGGACGCCACGGCCGTCGTCACCAAGTATTCCAACCCGACCGGAACCGATCCTGCCGGCAGCTGGTATGAGGGGAAGAGCGTCGGCGAGATCTGGGGATACCGGGCAGACGGCCTCATCCAGAACCAGGCCGAGGCGGATGCCTTCAATGCCTTGGACCACTCCTTCATCAGCGCGACGAAGTGGACGCCCGGCGATGTGAAATACATCGACCTGAACGGGGACGGCAAGATCAACAAGGGCAGCAATACCCTGGGTGACATGGGAGACTTCACCGTTATCGGCAACACCACTCCCCGCTACAACTACACGATCAACGGATCCGTCTGGTGGAAGGGTATCGGCCTGAACTTCCTGTTCCAGGGCGTGGGCAAGCGCGACTATGACCCTTCGAGCTCCCTCTATTTCTGGGGCTTCGGACCTTATGCCCAGGTGACCGTGCTCAAGGAGCACATGGACTACTGGCGGGAAGACAATCCCAACGCCTATTATCCCAAACCGTACATCCACAACGCCGGCGGCGTGGGCACCTACCAGAGCAAGCAGAAGCAGTGCAGCGACCGTTACCTGCAGAATGCCGCATACCTCCGCCTGAAGACCGTCACCCTGTCCTATGACCTTCCGCAGTCGTTGATCGGCAAAATCGGCCTGAGCAAGGCCCAGTTGTACGTGACGGGAGAAAATCTCCTGACTTTCACCAAACTGTCCACGATCTTCGATCCGGAAGCCATCTTCACCTATAATTCCTATAACGGCGGTAATGCCAACCGTGGCGCTTCAGACGCCGGTAAGAGCTATCCGATGAACAAGACCGTTTCCGTAGGTATCGTCGTCAACTTCTAAACGCTCCATGATCATGAAACTACGCAATATACTGACTGTACTGGCCATCATGACGGCCGCAACGGCCTGCTTCAAGCTGGACAAGGACCCGGAAGGCGTGCTTTCCACGAATAACCCGTTCCGGTCCACCGGTGAAATCCAGAATTACATCAACCAGTTTTACGAGACAGCCGTCCGCACACAGGATTTCGGCATGGGCGGCGGCAACCATATCGCTGGATCGGACACCTATAGCGACAACATGGCCGCTTCGGCACCGGTCGCCCGCATCAACGGCGCCCTTTCCATCGGCAACGCCGTTTCCCTGAGCGCCTATACCCGCATCCGCAATGTCAATTTCCTGCTGAACAACAAGGACAACTGCGACAAGACGGGCAACTACAACCAGCTCATCGGCGAGGCCTACTATTTCCGCGCCTGGTACTATTATCAGCTGCTCAAGGATTATGGCGGGGTCGCCATCGTGAAGGAACCGCTGAATCCGGACCTGGAAGCCATGCAGGTGGGCCAAGACTCACGCACGGCCGTGACCGACTTCATCCTGGAGGACCTGGATGAGGCCATCAGCCTCCTCAATGAACAGAACAGCGCCGCCACGATGCGCGTCCACCGCGATGTCGCCCGCGCGCTGAAAAGCGAGGTCGCCCTGTTCGAAGGCACGTGGGAAAAATACCACAAGGCCAAGAACGACGCCTTCTACGACAAGACCGTCACCGATGACAAGATCCAGTCCTATCTGCGGACCGCGGCCGAAGCCGCCAAAGCCGTCATGGACCGTGGCGTATGGGCCATCCACAACACGGGAAAGACCAACGACGACTACCGGGTCGTGTTCCAGACCACGAATCTGGACAACAACAAGGAAGTGCTCTGGTACAAGCGTTACGACGGAGACCTCGTGGGCAACAACGTGGACCGCTATCTGAACAAGGGCGGCGGTGGCGTCGGTGTCACTTCTTCCCTGGTGAACGACTACCTGTCCATCGACGGAAGACCTTACACCAAGGCCGAGCGGGAAGCCGCGCAGGTCGTTTACGGACAGGAGCTTCTGCCCACGGTGCGTGACCCTCGCCTCGCCCAGACCGTCGCCATGCCCGGCCAGGTCCTGCGTCCGGACATGCAGGAAGGAATGCCGGCACCTCCGCTCTTTGCCGAAGGCCACCATCACAACACGACAGGCTATGCCATCCTCAAGCACGTCCAGATCGACTATACCGGAAATCTGGAAGCGGAATACAAGGGTGCTACGCCGGCCATCCAGGTACGCTATGCCGATGTCCTGCTGAACTACGCCGAAGCACTGGCCGAGCTGGACGGCGCCGGCAACGAATCCCGGATCATCGCTGCCTTGAAGCCGCTCCGCGACCGCGTGGGCATGCCGGCGATGGATTTCGACCGCGAGTACAACACCGAAGCCGATTATCCGTTCCGGAGCCTGAACAAGTACATCCAGGCAGTCCGTCGTGAGCGCCGCGTGGAACAGGCCCTGGAAGGCCGCCGCTTCTACGATATCGCCCGTTGGGCCGCAGCCGATGTCCTGTTGGTGAACTGGACGCCCGAAGGAGCCCTTTTCACGGGCAGCAACCTCCCGACCCTGCGGGACAATTTCAGCGAACTGGTCTATGACCAGGATTCCGGGAACAACCTGTTCCTCACCGGTGTGGCCGGCGATGCCCGGCGCTACATCATCCCCATCCCTCCGGGCACGATGAGCGGCGGATACAAGTTCAAGGAAAACAGAGACTACCTGCTTCCGTTCCAGCAGCGCCTCCTGACGCTTACGGGGAACAAGTGGCAGCAGAATCCCGGTTGGTAATGGACGCTCCCAGACTCTTTCTGATGTTGACAGGAGCTGCGGCCACGGCGGCCGCAGTCTCCTGTTCCCAAGCAAAGAAAAAGCCCGAAAAGCCGCTGAATGTCGTTTACATCATGTGTGACGACCACGCCTACCAGACCATAAGCGCGTATGACCAGCGGTTCATGCGGACCCCCAACATCGACCGTCTGGCCGAGGAAGGGGCCCGCTTCACAAACAGTTTTGTCGCAAATTCCCTGAGCGGACCCTCCCGGGCCTGCCTGCTGACCGGCAAGCACAGTCATGCCAACGGTTTCACGAACAACGAGCACGGCATCTTCGACGGCAGCCAGCAGACACTGCCGAAGTTGATGCAGGCGGGCGGATACCAGACGGCGATGGTCGGGAAATGGCACCTGGTGAGCGATCCCACGGGATTCGATTACTGGGACATCCTCACCGGACAGGGAGATTACTACAACCCGGTATTCATCCGGAACGGGGAAAAGGTCGTCCGCCCCGGCTATTCCACGGACATCACGACGGACGTGGCCTTCGAATGGTTGGAGCATCGGGATGCCGACAAACCTTTCTGCCTGTTCCTCCACTACAAGGCCCCGCACCGCAGCTGGATGCCGGACCTGCAGGACCTGGGGAGTTTCGACGAGGTCACCTTCCCGCTTCCGGAAACCTTCTATGACGACTACGCCACCCGCGAAGCCGCCGCCAAGCAGGAAATGAGCATCCTCGCCGACATGAACGTCGTCTACGACCTGAAGATGGCGGACCGGGAAAACGAGATCCATACTCCGGAACAGCCGTGGCTGGAGGAATACGGCCGCAGCCTGTACCGGCAGGACCTCGCTCCCGGCGAGACCGTGGAAGGCCGGATGGACGCGGAGCAGCAGGCCGTCTGGGATGCGTACTACGACCCGATCATCGCGCAGTTCAAGCGGGACAACCTTTCCGGGAAAGCCCTGTATGAGTGGAAATACCAGCGCTACATGCGGGACTACTGCAGCGTCATCCGATCCGTGGACCGGAATGTGGGCCGGGTCTATGAGTACCTCGAAAAGCATGGCCTGCTGGAGAATACCGTCGTGATCTATACCTCCGACCAGGGGTTCTACATGGGCGAACACGGGTATTTCGACAAGCGGTTCATGTACGAGGAGAGCTTCCGGACACCGTTCCTGATCAGGATGCCGGGCGGGAAGCCCGTGAAGGCGGCCAAGGGCCGCACCCGGGTCCTGGGAGCCGGCTTCGGACACCGCTCCAACGACATCGACGAGTTCATCCAGAACATCGACTACGCTCCCACGATCCTGGAGATGGCCGGCCTGCCTGTCCCGGATGACATCCAGGGCGAGAGTTTCCTGCCTCTCCTGCGGGGAGAAAAGCCGGCGAACGTGATGACCTCCGAAGGGAAGGGATGGCGCCGGTCGCTCTACTACCATTTCTACGAGTATCCGGCCGAGCATTTGGTCCGCCGCCACTATGGCGTCCGGACGGAACGCTACAGTCTGATGCACTTCTACAACGACATCGACGAATGGGAACTGTTTGACTTGGAACAAGATCCGTTGCAGCTTCACAACATCTACGGGGAACCCGGGACGGAAGCCGTCACGAAGGAACTGCTCGATGAACTGCACCGGCTGCAGAAGCTGTATCAGGATCCGATTGAACAAACCTTATGAAATTCCATCCTCTCATAGCCATCCTGCTTGCAACGGCGGCTTGCGCCCCGGATCCCGTCCTGGGTGATTTCGCCGTCAGCCCCCTGCCGAAAGAGATCACGGTCGAGGAAGGCGCCCCCTTCGTGTTTTCTCCCCGGACGGCCATCCAGGCACCCCGGGAACTGGAAACGACTGCCCGGCTGCTCTCCGAAGCACTGGAAGAAGCCACGGGGATGAAACCGGCCCTGTCGGAAAAGGGACGGATCGTCCTTTCCATCGACCCGACCCTTCCCGAAGAAGGCTACCGGATCCAGTGCCGGAAAAACGGCATCCACATCACCGGAGGCAGCGGGAAAGGGGTCTTCTACGGAACGCAGACCCTGTACAAAGCCCTCCCTGTCCATCCCCAAGGCCGTCCCGCCCTCCCGGCAGCGACGGTCCAGGATACCCCGGCTTTCTCCTACCGCGGGTTCATGGTGGATGTCGGTCGTCACTATTTCGACATCGGCTATCTGGAAGAACTCCTGGATATCATGGCCCTGCACGGGATCAACGTCTTCCACTGGCACCTGACCGAGGACCAGGGATGGCGGATCCCGGTTCCGGCCTATCCGCGCCTGACGGAGGTCGGCTCCTATCGTTCCCGGAGCATCCTGGAGCCGGGTTCGACCCAGTTCGACACCATTCCCGTCCAGGGTCATTACACCCGGGAGGAGATGGAACACCTGGTCCGCTACGCGGCCGACCGGCAGATCACGGTCATCCCGGAAATCGACATGCCCGGCCACATGCTCGCGGCGCTCGCTTCCTATCCCGAACTGGGTTGTACAGGCGGTCCTTATGCCGTCGCGGAGCGTTTCGGCGTGTTTGCCGACGTGCTCTGCCCCGGAAAGGACGCGACTCTGGACTTCGCAAAAGCCGTCCTGGAGGAAGTGATGGACATCTTCCCGTCGCAGTACATCCACCTGGGAGGGGACGAATGCCCGAAAGAACGCTGGGAATCCTGTCCGGACTGCCAGGCCCGGATCCGTGAGCTCGGCTTGAAGGACCTGCCGGGAAAAAGCAAGGAGAACCGTCTTCAGACTTGGTTCATGGAACAGATGCAGGAGGTGCTCCGGGCCCGCGGCCGGCACATGATGGGGTGGGATGAGATCCTGGAAGGGACGCCGGCCCCGGATGTCACGGTCCTGGCATGGACTTCCACGAAAGCCGCGCTCCGCTCCGCCCGCGAAGGGCACCCGACCGTCACCTGTCCCATCCAGCATCTGTATTTCAGCAATCCCCGGTGGAACCGTCTGACCGGACGGGAAAGCATCGACCGCGTATATAGCCTGGAGGTCGTTCCGGCCGAGCTTTCCGAGACGGAGCGGAAGAATGTCATCGGAGCCGAAGGGTGCATCTGGACCGAATGGGTCGCCGATTCCACCAAGATGGAATGGGAAATGCTGCCCCGCATCGCCGCGCTCGCGGAACTGCAATGGGGTGCCCCGAAGGACCTGGATGCGTTCCTCCCCAGATTGGAAAAAATGACGCAGCTCTACGACCACCGCGGCTGGAGTTGGAAAGAGGACATCGCCGAAGCCTGGCATTGACACGAAAGAGAATTGAATGAAAGGTAAATTATGGTACGCCGCCTGCCTTCCCGCTGTCGCATCATCCTGCGTCCAGCCAGGGAGGACGGAAGGTCCCCCGAATGTAGTGATCATCCTGGCCGATGATCTCGGGTATGGAGACCTGGGATGCTATGGCGCCCGGAATGTGGAGACGCCCCATGTGGACCGGCTGTCCATGCAAGGCGTCCGCCTGACCCAGGCGTACGCGACCTCCTCGGTATCCACCCCCTCCCGCTACTCCCTGCTTACCGGGGAGTACGCCTGGCGCCGGAAAGATACCGACATCGCCGTGGGCGACGCCGGCATGATCATCCGCCCCGGACAATATACCCTGGCCGATGTCTTCGCAAACGAAGGCTATGCCACCGGCGCGTTCGGGAAATGGCATCTGGGCCTGGGAGAGAAGGGAGGCGAGCAGGATTGGAACGCCCCGCTACCGACCGGCCTTGCCGACATCGGGTTCCGGGAATCCTATATCATGGCGGCCACGGGCGACCGGGTTCCCTGTGTGTTCATTGAAAACGGCCGGGTCGCCCAATACGATCCGTCGGCCCCCATCGAGGTCAGTTACCGGCAGCCCTTCGAGGGAGAACCGCTCGCCAAGGACCACCCGGAACTGCTCTTCAACCTCCCGTCCACGCCCGGAGTCGGGCACAACCAGGCCATTGTCAACGGGATTGGACGGATTGGATACATGAAAGGTGGCGGCAAGGCCCTGTGGAAAGACGAGAACATCGCCGATTCCATCACCGTCCATGCGCTCGATTTCATGGAAAGGAACAAGGACAAGCCCTTTTTCGTCTATCTCGCGACCAACGACATCCACGTCCCCCGCTTCCCGCATGAACGGTTCCGGGGACGGTCCGGAATGGGGCTGCGCGGCGACGCCATCGTGGAATTCGACTGGACGGTAGGCGCCGTCATGGAACAGCTGGATCGGCTCGGACTCACGGAAAACACGATCCTGATCGTCACCAGCGACAACGGTCCCGTCCTGGAGGACGGATACCAGGACCAGGCCCGGGAACTGCTGAACGGGCACAGCCCTTCGGGGACCCTGCGGGGGAACAAATACGGCGTTTACGAAGCCGGTTCCCGGGTTCCTGCCATCGTCCGCTGGCCCGGCCGCATCGCAGCCGGGACCCAGTCCGAGGCCCTCGTTTCCCAAGTGGACCTTTTCGCTTCGCTGGCCCGCCTTCTGGGCGCGGCCCTGCCCCGCGGAGCCGCTCCGGACAGCCGGGACGGCCTTGACGCCTGGCTGGGGCAGGATCCGGTGGGACGGCCGTACGTGGTGGAACAGGCCAACAACCGCACGCTCTCGGTCCGGACGCCCCGGTGGAAGTATGTCGAGCCTTCGGACGGGCCGGAAGAATACCGGTGGGCCCCGGGCTCCGAGCTGGGTTACAAGCCCTTCCCGCAACTCTTCGACCTTTCCACCGACCCGCGCGAGCAGCGGAATGTCGCCGAAGGCCAGCCCGGCACGGTCCGGGAACTGGAAGCCCTCCTGGCGGCGGAAAGGGCGGCCGGCGCCCCGGGGCGAGACGAGACAAGATAATGATGGACAGAAAGACGATTCCCGGAAAACTGATCCTGACCGGCGCCGCGGCGTTGGCCGCGGGCTCCTGCAACCATCCTGCCCAGGCCCCTGCTCAGCACCCGAACGTGGTGTTCATCCTCGCGGACGACCTGGGCTGGGGGGACTTGAGCTGTTATGGACAGCGGCGGTTCGAGACGCCGAACATCGACCGGATCGCCGCGGAGGGGATGCGGTTCACCCAGTGCTACAGTGGCACGACGGTGAGCGCGCCTTCGCGGTCCTGCCTGATTACCGGCACGCACAGCGGGCATACGGCCATCCGCGGCAACCGGGAGCTCCAGCCCGAAGGGCAGTTCCCGCTGCCGGAAGGCACCGAGACGCTGTTCCACGATTTCAAGACCGCCGGCTATGCGACGGGCGCCTTCGGCAAATGGGGCCTCGGCTTCGTAGGCACGTCCGGAGACCCGCAGGCGCAGGGCGTGGACACTTTCTACGGCTTCAACTGCCAGCTGCTGGCGCACAGCTACTACCCGGACCACCTGTGGGACAATGACATCCGTATCGACCTGTCGGAAGCGAACCGGTGCGACGACTCCTACGGGACCGGCGCCTACGCCCCGGACCTCATTCACGAGCAGGCGCTGGCCTTCCTGGACCGCGCCGCGGAGGACGGGAAGCCTTTCTTCCTGTGGTACCCCACGACCATCCCTCACGCGGAACTCATCGTCCCGCAGGACAGCATCATCCAACGGTTGCGGGGCCGGTATCCCGAAACGCCCTACAACGGCGCCCGGCCGGACAGCCCGTACTTCATGAAAGGCGATTACGTCGCCCAGGACGAGCCCCACGCCACCTTCGCCGCGATGGTCACCCGGCTGGACGTCTATGTCGGCCAGCTGGTGGACAAGCTCAAGGAGCTGGGCCTGTATGAGAACACGATCCTGATCTTCAGCAGCGACAACGGCCCGCACCGGGAAGGTGGCGCCGACCCGGATTTCTTCGACAGCAACGGCCCCTGGCGGGGCTACAAGCGCGATGTCTACGAGGGTGGTATCCGCGTGCCGATGATCGTGGCCTGGCCCGGGCACATCCGGCCGGGCACGGAGACGGATTTCCCGTGCTCCTTCTGGGACTTGATGCCCACGTTCCGGGAATTGACCGGGGCGGCTTCGACGGAAGGGATGGACGGCGTGAGCCTCCTTCCCCTGCTGACCGGAAAGGAAGGACAGCGGGAGCACGACTATCTGTACTTCGAATTCCAGGAACTCGGTGGGCGTCAGGCCGTCCGGGAAGGCCCTTGGAAGCTGGTCCACCTGGACATCCGAGGCGCGCATTCGCGGTATGAACTCTACAACCTGGACGAGGATCCCGGCGAAGAGAACGACCAGGCGGCCACGAAGCCCGACATCGTGGATCATCTCCAAGATTTGATGCGGGAAGCGCACGTTCCCAACCCGGATTTCCCGGTCCTTCCCGGGGAATAGGAGCCCCATTTCACGCAAAATTCCGGCATTTTTGCGTGAAAAGATTTTCAAAAGCAGGCCCTCCAGCAAGCTGGGAGGCCTGTTTTCAACTTTATCCGTTTCCCTTTTTGCGAACACGGCTCGTTTCCCGGAACTTTGTATCCGTGGAGCCGGGCTGCAAATCCGGTACGAGAAAGATGAAGAGAATGATCCTGTTCGGGTGCCTGGCCGGCGCCCTTGCGGTCACCGCCTGCGAGCGGCTGGACCGCGTGAATCCTCCCTCCGACGAAGCGGGAGAACCCCTTGTGTTCACCTTGGACGAGGTGGCGCGCCTCCTCGCCGCCGTCCCGGTCGGACAAGACCAGGTGGCTGAGGTCCGGGACGCCGTCACCGTCTCGTCCGGCAACGGGTACGACGAGGAGTATCCGATGCGGCAGGTTTTTGAAACCCCGGGAACGGGGGTGGGCGCCGCGCCGGCCACCCGGGTGGAAGCCTACCCGGAGCCGCTCCGGGACCTGCTCAGCGCCGAAATCCGGAAGCAGTACGGGACCCGCGCCCTGGCCGCCGATGCCTTCCTTGACGCGCTGTCCACCTCGGACGTGCAGATCTACTGGCCTTTCTCCGAGGAGTTCGCGGGGAACGAAACGCCCATTGTCACCTTCGACCCCGGCGGCCGGGATACGGAGAACATCGGCTGGATCCGGCGGGACGACGGTACCGTAGAAGAAATCATCGTCAATGAAGAAATGGCCCGGGAGCGACCTGTATGGGTCATCAACCGAAACCGCGACGCGGAATACCAGTCCCTGGAGATGCGGCGGCGGGAGGACCCGGCCTGGGGCCAGGGCGGCGGCGAAATCCTCGTCCGCCCGAAGGCCGGAAGCGCCGCGCCCGCCACCCGGTCCGATGACCGGGAGTTCAAGACCCTGGTCCTCCGCTCCTTCAAGGCCAACCGCCAGTTCGACACCTGGTTCTGCGGCGGATCGGAGGTGTGGGTGAAATGCGGGGCCGTCGAGGACTTCTGGGCCACGACGGAGGCGGAGCTGCGCCTCTATTCGCCATCCGTCACGGACTTCCTCATCGTGGTCCGGCGGAAACAGGTGGGCGAGGTGCTGGACTTCAACGCCGTCCTCGTGTCGGAATGGACCGGGATGCTGGACAACTGCGCGTTTATGATGGTCGAGGACGACGGCGGCACCATGACTACCTGGAAATGCTCGGCGATGGTCAAGTACAATTCCCGGAGCTACGGTTTCGAGATCGAAATCCCCCTGCGGGCGCGCGACGACATCATCTGGCGTGGCGCCCTCACGCGGACTTACATCGAGCGCAACAACGGCGTCACCGGTCACTTCGGCGACGTGGAACTGGTGCTGGAGCTGATTTGAAACTTGACATATATGTAAAACTTTTATATCTTTGCAACGATGAAGAAGAAAACGACGGTGGAACTCGTCGAACAATCTGAAAAAGTGAGTTTTTATTCCATCAGTTTCCAGATGGACAGAACGACGGAGTTCGAACGGTTCCTCTCCAAGTTTGAGGAAGAAGCCGAGTTCAATGAAGACTATCAGAAGATTCTGGGGGCACTGGAGATTATCCTCGACAGAGGCGCACTGGAGCGGTATTTCCGCCCCGAAGGGGCCATACATGACAACCTTTGCGCCCTCCCCTTGGAATCGGGAAACATCCGACTATACTGCCTCCGTATCTCTGATGAAATTCTGATTCTCGGAAACGGGGACAGAAAGGCGACAAGAACATACCAGGAAGATACGCGACTGCTCGGTTACGCCCTGGACTTACAGAAATTTGACAAACTTCTCAGAGACGATCTTGACAAAGGATTCGTCACCATTGAAGAAAGGACGCTGAAATCCATTGAAGACCACGTCTACTTACTATGAAACAGAACGATCTGCTGCACAGACAATTTGAAAAGGTATCACCGGCCGTCCGACTGGAAGTGGCCTGGTCTGCTTCCATCATCGACAAGATTGACCGTATCTCACGGGAGAAAGGGATTACGCAAAGAGAACTTGCCCGAAGGATAGGCTGCAACGAAACGCAGATTTCCCGTTGGACCAAGGGGTTTCCGAACTTTACACTGAACTCCCTCGCGAAACTCTCCGATGCGCTCGGGGAAAACCTGATTCAAATCCCGGTTTAAGGATTGGCCAGATGGCCAGTCCGCCCTTACAAGCGGCCAGACTAGCCATGAAAAGACGCTGGAAAAGGCTATCGGACCGTCATTTCACAGGCCGCGCAGTCGAAGTCCAGGCGGAGACGGCGGCCATTGTTGCGCAGGTACAGGGGCTCGGGACGGGTGCCGGGCTTCTGCTTCGGGCAGAGGCCCAGTTCGTGGCGGAGGCAATATTTCGTCCGCATATACTCGGCGCCCGCCCGGTGGGAGAGTTCGAAGGCGTCCTCGACGGACACGCTCCCCCGCTCCCGGAAGATCTCCCGGGCAAGGGAATTGGCGATATTGTCTTGATAGGTCAAGGCTTCCGGGGCCGGATCGGGGCGCACGACGCCGCGGCGGAGCGGCCGCATCCGCGCCGGCTGCGCATCCAGGGCGGCGGCCAGCTCGCGCCGGATTCCGTTCAGGAAGGCGGCGCCCATAAAGGGAACCGGGTCGCCCGCCTCCACCTCCGCCACGGAAAACGCATAGATCCCGGACCGCTTGGACAGCTGGGCGCGGACGGTTTCCAGCATCCGGCCCGCCTCCCGCGCCGGCTCGAACGGCGCCGGCGCCACCACGGACGCTTCCCGGCCGTCTTCCGTCACGGCTGCGACGGACAGGGCGCCGTCTTGCAGCCGCGCCTTCAGCGTCACGCCGATCTCCCGGACCGGCCGGTCCGCCTCGAGCTTCCGCTCGAATTCCGCGTCGATGTTGCGGTACAGCCGCATTCCTTCCTTCAGGCCGGGCACTTCTTTCGAGCGGATGGTGAAGCCTTCGCAGACGTCACCCCGGAAACCGACGATGCCGCCGTCCCGGCCCACGAAGGCGAAGCCGTCGCCGTTGTGGAGCGCCAGGCCGGGGCCGGCCGGCCGGACCGTCACGGCGCCCGCCCGCAGGCGGTCCACGGTGCCGATGTACTCTCCCATCGACTTGGGGGCGTCCATCGCGGCCCACGCCCCGCGTTTTCCGTCCAGGAACAGTTCCGTATAGTCGCGGTTGAACGTCTTCCTCAAATCGGGCCGGAAACCGCCCCGGAGCGCACCGAAGGAGGCGCGGCAGTACCGGTCGGGATAGCGGCGGACAAGGGCGTCCAGCGCGTCGGAATAGGCCCGGACGACGTTCCGGACATAGGAGGCGCTCTTGAGCCGGCCTTCGATCTTGAACGAATCGGCCCCCGCCTCCGCGAGGTCCTCCAGCCGGTGGATGAGGTTGAAATCCTTCAGGGAAAGCAGGGCCTTGTTCTTCACGAGCACGCGGCCGGACGCGTCTTCCAGGTCGTAGAGGGACCGGCAGGCCTGGATGCAGGCCCCGCGGTTCGCGCTCCGGCCCGCGAGATGCTCCGACAGGTAGCACTGTCCGCTGTAGCACACGCAGAGGGCGCCGTGGACGAAACATTCGAGCTCGGCGTCGACAGCCGCCCGGATGGCGCGGATCTGCTCCAGGGACAGCTCCCGCTCCAGGACGAGCCGGCCATAGCCGAGGCTCTCGGTCAGCCGCGCCTTCTCCGGCGTGCGGATGGCGCACTGGGTGGAGGCGTGGAGAATCATCCCCTCCGGGGCGAGCCGGGTCACGGCCGCATCCTGGACGATCAGCGCGTCCACGCCGGCCTCCTGCAGCTCAAGCAGCAGCCGCCGGGCCTGCGGAATCTCCTCCTCGTACACCAGCGTATTGAAAGTCACGTAGATGCGGACGCCGAACCGATGGGCGTAATCGCACAGCCGTCGGATGTCCGCCACGGGGTTCCCCGCCGCCTGCCGCGCGCCGAAGGCCGGGCCGGCGATATACACGGCGTCGGCCCCGCAGTCGACGGCCGCGACGCCGATGTCCGCCGTCCGGGCGGGGGCGAGGAGTTCCAAAGGACGGGGATTCCTTCGCTCCGCTCGGAATGACAGGGGAATCTGCACGTTACTTCGTATAGAAGATGAAGCGGTTCTTGTCGTAGAAGTCCTTGACGATGTCCGTCTGGGTGAAACCGGCCTCCTTGAAGACGGCCTCGGTCTCCTTGCCCAGGACTTCATTGATCTCCGTGAGACCCTTGCCCTCGGCCGCCAGGAAACGGTCCGACCAGCGGGCGATGGCCCGGTAGAACTTGAGCGGATCCGCATCCGGCACGAACAGGGCGGAGGCCGGTTCGTAGTCCAGCACGTTCTTCCGCATCTGGCCCCGTTCGGATTCCATCACGTAGGGCGGGTTGGAGAGGATGAGGTCGAACTCGCCGAAGTTGAATTCCTGCTCCGTTTCCAGCACGTCGGCGTTGACAAAGGTGGGCGCCTGGGCGCCGGTGGCCTTCATCTCGGAGGAGAAATTCTGGCTCCGGGCCACGTCCAGGGCGCCTTCGGAGTTGTCCACGCCCACCACGCGGGCGCCCGGGACCCCCAGGGCGACCGTCCAGGCGATGTTCCCGGAACCGGTGCAGAGGTCCAGGATACGGACCGGCTCCGCGGAGCGGCCGTACGGGATGCGGCGCTGCTTGATGCGGGCGGCGAGCTTCACCGCCTCGCGCACCAGGAGCTCCGTCTCCGGACGCGGCACCAGCACGTTCTTGTCCACCTTGAAGATATGGCCGCAGAATTCGGTCTTGCCCACGACATACTGGATGGGCTCGCCGGCCTGGAGCCGGACCATCGCCTCGGCCAGGGGCTGCACCTTCTTCTTGTCAATCTGGTACTGCGGCTCGATGATGTGGGTATAGTTCTTCGTTCCCAGGATCTCGCTGCAAAGCTGGAGCACGACCGCCTTCGCTTCCGCCGTAGGATAGAGGTTCTCCAAGGAGGCGACACCGTCTTTCAGGAATTCGGACAGGAGCATGGGGTCAGGCGTTTTCGATGATCTGGGTGAGGAAGTCGGTGAAGTTGAGCCCGGCGGCGCGGACCATCTTCGGGACCAGCGAAGCGTTGGTCATCCCCGGGATGATGTTGACCTCCAGGAAATAAATCCCGTCCGGGGCGGTCAGGTAGTCCATCCGGACCAGTCCCTTGCAGCCGAGATGGCGGTAGATGCGGCGCGAGATGTCCTGGATCTGCTGCGTCAGGGCGTCGGGCACCTCGGCCGGGCAGACCTCGCGGCTGAGCCCGTTGTACTTGGCGTCATAGTCGAACCAGCCCGTCTCGGAGATGATCTCGATGATGGGGAGGGCCCGGACGCCCGTGCCGTCGTTGTAGACGGCGCAGGTGAGTTCGTGCTCGGAGGCGATGCCCTTTTCCACGAGGACCGTCTCGCCTTCCTTGAAGGCATACTTGATGGCCGAGGGGAGGTCCTCCGCCCGGGTCACCTTGGTGATGCCGAAGCTGGAACCGCCGTTGGTGGGCTTGACGAAAAGGGGCAGGCCCAGGGCCGCGACCGTCTTCTCGGAGAAGGCGTCCACGTCCTGGCCGAGGCGGATGAAGGCGTCCGGCGCGAGCTTCACATAGTCCAGTCCCCGCAGATAGTTCTTGCAGGAGTATTTGTCGAACGCCACGGTGGTGACGAAGGCGCTGCAGGAGGAGTGCGGAATGCCCAGCATCTCGAAATAGCCCTGCAGGAGCCCGGTCTCGCCCGGCGCGCCGTGCTGCATGATGTACACGAAATCGAACTTGACCTTCTCGCCCAGCACGCGGACGGAGAAGTCGGTCTTGTCCACCTGGGGCTGGGCGCCCTCCGGGAACGGGACCCGCATCGAATTGGCCTTCCGCATCGCCACGAGCTTCCAGTCGCCGAAGCGGGCGAAAATCTCGTAGACGTCGTACTTGAACTCGTCGATCCGGGAGGCGGTGAACTCGCCGCTGCGGCAAGACACCTCCCACTCGGAAGAATCACTGCCGTAGATGACGGCGATGGATTGGTATCGGGACATAGGTCGAAAAACCGTTTTATTCAAAATAATAATCTTCCAGCTCGGACTTCGCCGAGTCGGCTCCTTCCCCGCCGTCGCAGAACGAGACGTTCGTCCCGGCCGGGAAGGCATCGTTGGAGGAGATGCCCAGGGTGCCGTCCGCGAGGACCTTCTTCATCCAGATGCCCCAGATCGGCAGGGCCATGTTGGCGCCCTGGCCGAGCGCCGTGGAGGAGAAGTGGACATAGCGGTCCTCCGCGCCCACCCAGACGCCCGCCGTGATGGTGGGGGTGTAGCCGA
>CAMNGM010000003.1 GCA_946538425.1 uncultured Bacteroidales bacterium
ACTGCCAAAAACATGAAAAACTTTTTCATAATCGTTTTTGTGTTGTTAGTTATAAATTGAATTGAGTTAGTTAATAAAATTCTAGTTTTGTGGGCTTGTGTTCAAAAGTCCGTGCAATTTAGCAAAAATAATTCAAATGGCAAGGATTTATTTGCTTATTTCGCCGAACAGGTCCTCCCCGAAGCGGTTTTTGACCCATTCCGGGTCCTCGCTCCGACCCAGCAGGACGAACAGTTTTCCGAGGGCGGCCTCGGTGGTGATGTCGTATCCCGACACCACGCCGGCGATCTTCAACGTCTTGCCCGTGGCGTAGAGGTCCATATTGACTGTCCCTGATTTACATTGGGTTACGTTCACGACCACTTTGGACTGGCTGGCCGTGCGGACCAGTGACAGGAACCAGGGACGGGTGATGGCGTTGCCCGATCCGTAGGTCTCCAGGATGACCGCGCGGATCTCCGGGGCGAGCAGGAACACGGTCACGACCTCCGGCGTGATGCCCGGATGGATCTTGAGGATGGACACGCGGGTGTCCAGCCGATCGTGGACCTTCAGGGGTTGCGTCCAGTCCGCCGGATAGCGGATGACGCGGGTGTTGTACCGGATCCGGATGCCGGCCTCGGCCAGGGGCGGGCAGTCCGGGGAGGCGAAGGCGTCGAAGGCCTCGGCGCTGAGCTTGGTGGCCCGGTTGCCCCGGATGAGGATCGAGTCGAAGTAGATGGACACTTCCGGCACCATCGGGTGCCCTTCCCCGTCCTTCGCCGCGGCGATTTCCACGGCCGAGATCAGGTTCTCCTTGCCGTCCGTGCGCGGAACGCCGATGGGCAGCTGGCTCCCCGTGAAGATGACGGGCTTCCGGAGCCCCTCGAGCATGAAGCTCAGGGCCGAGGCCGAATAGGCCATCGTGTCGGTCCCGTGCAGGATGACGAAGCCGTCGTAGTCGTCGTACCGGTCGCGGATCAGGTGCGCGAGCCGCACCCAGAGGGACGGCTCCACGTCGGAGGAGTCGATGAGCGGGTCGAAGGTGAGGGAGTCGATCCGGACGGCGAACTTGCGCAGTTCGGGGACCTCCTCGGCGATCTGGCTGAAGTCGAAGGGCTTCAGGGCCTGGTCCACCGGGTCCTGCTTCATGCCGATGGTGCCGCCGGTGTAGATGATGAGGATGGAGGATGCTTTCATATCCTGTACAGGGTTTCGGCGTTATGGGTGGTGGCCGCCTCCACCTCCTCGAAGGAAAGGCCCTTGAGTTCGGCGACCTTGGCGGCGACCAGGGGGAGGAAGGCGCTCTCGTTGCGCTGCCCGCGGTGCGGGACGGGCGCGAGATAGGGCGCGTCGGTCTCCAGGACGATATGCTCCAGGGGAATGCGCTTGACCGTCTCCGCGAGCGAGGCTTTCTTGAAGGTGACGACGCCGCCGATGCCGACGGAAAAATCGCCGCAGCGGAGGGCGCGCTCGTAGACCTCATAGCTGCCCGAGAAGCAGTGCAGGATGCCCCGCAGGTGCAGGTGGCGGCAGTCTTCGAGGATGGTGAAAAGGTCGCCCCAGGCGTCCCGGAGGTGGATGTTGACCGGAAGGTCCCACTGCGAAGCGAGCTCCAGCTGGACGCGGAGGGCCTCCTTCTGGAGGGCGCGGTCCTCGTCCCCTTCGTGGTAGTCGAGGCCGATTTCTCCGACAGCGACCACACCCCGATTCCGGTAGGGGAGCATCTTGTCGATCTCCTCCTGCCAGTCCGGCCCCACCGAGCAGGGATACAGCCCCACCATCGGGTACAGGACGCCGGGATAGCGGTCGCCCACGGCCCAGAGGGCGTCCCGTTCGCGGCTGTCCACGTCGGCCTGGACCATCTTGCCCACCCCGGCCTCCAGGGCGCGCGCCACGGCGGCGTCGGCGTCCGGCAGGAGCCACTGGTCGTAGAAATGGGTATGGGAGTCGATGAGCAAAACAGTGCAACTTGCGGTCCAGCCTGCAAATTTACACAATTTTCGCGGGAATCGTGCATCGGCGCAGCAGGTCCGTCTCCAAAAAACCGTCCGTCTCCAGGAGGGCGGCCCGCTCCTGGACCTCGGGCCAGGACCAGCCGGTCTCCCGGACGATCTCGTCCAGGGAGATGCCCGGCCGCCCCTTGACCACGAGGGCAAGCTGGATCAGCGGACTGTCGGTCCCGTATTTCCGCCCCAGGAGGACCTCCAGGCCCGCTTTCCGGCGCCGGGCCGTCTTCCCGAGTCCGAGCCGTTCTACCAGGTCTTCGGGGTCCGTGACGATGTCCGCCATCCGCTGGCGGATGAGGGAATTGCAGCCGGCGGATCGGACGTCGTCGGCCCGGCCCGGGAGGGCGTACACGTCCCGGTTGTAGTCGCAGGCGTATTTCGCCGTGATGAGGCTGCCGCCCTTCGTCTTGGACTCGATGACGACCGTCGCCCGCGACAGGCCGGCGATGATCCGGTTGCGCCGGATGAAGTTCAGCGCGACGGGGGCGCTGCCGGTGGGATAGTCCGTCACCACGGCGCAGCCGCTCGTCCGGACCATCTCCCCGGCCAGCTCGGTATGCTGCCAGGGATACACTTTCTCGATGCCCGTCGCCATCACGCCGACTGTCGTGAGGCCGCATTCCAGCGCGGTCCGGTGGGCGATTCCGTCGGCCCCGAAGGCGAGGCCGCTGACGATGCACGGCGGCACGGAGGCCTCGCCCATCGCGAGGACCAGCCGCCGGCACCAGTCCCGTCCGTACGGGCTGAGGTCCCGGGTGCCCACCACCGCGATCGAGGGTCGCATCTCGAAGACGGCGGCCGGGGGAGAGGACGCGTTGAAATACAGGGCGAGGGGCGGGTCCTCGCATTCGGCGAGGAGGGTGGGGTAGTCCTCCTCCCCGAAGCCGATCATCCGGAAGCCCCCGGCCCGGATGCGGTCCAGTTCCCCGGCCGCCCAGTCCAGGAGCCTGCCGTCCAGCTGGTCCGCGAATTCCCGGTACGGCCCCAGGGCCTCCCGGAGCGCGGCGCCCTCGAGGTCGAACACGGGCGCCGCCGCCCCGAAATGCCGCAGCAGGGCGTGCCCGGCGGCGGGCACATAGCCCAGCGCCTTGTTGAGGGCGCAGAGGGCGGTTCTTTCGTCTGTGCGTGACATAACGTTTTTTCCGCCAAGGTAGGAAAAGGCACAAAAAAACAACACCCGTCCGGGCGGACAGGTGTTGTTTCAGTATGTATTTTATGTGTTTCTTACGCTACAGGATGAGGAGCGCGTCGCCGTAGGGGCCGAACCGGTAGCCTTCCTCGAGGGCCACCTTGTACGCGTTCATCACGTGGTCGTAGCCGCCGAAGGCCGCGACGCACATCAGCATCGTGGACTGCGGGAGGTGGAAGTTGGAGACGGCGGCGTCCGGGACGGAGTACTGGTACGGCGGGAAGATGAACTTGTTGGTCCAGCCGTCGAACACGTTCACTTCGTGCGTGGTGGTGACGTAGGTCTCCAGGCCGCGCATCACGGTCACGCCCACGGCGACGACCTTCTTGCCGGTGCGCTTGGCCTTGTTGATGGCCGCGGCGGCCTCCTCGCCGATGATCAGGCGCTCGGAGTCCATCCGGTGCTTGGAGAGGTCCTCCACATCCACGCGGCGGAAGTGCCCGATGCCCATATGGACGGTGATGAAGGTCTTCTCGATGTCCTTGAGGATCATTCGGTTGAACAGTTCGCGGCTGAAGTGCAGGCCGGCCGCCGGGGCGGACACGGCGCCTTCGTGGGCGGCGAAGATGGTCTGGAAGTTCTCCGCGTCCTCCGGGGTGACCTTGGGCTTCACCCACTGGGGAACCGGCGTCTCGCCGAGGGCGAACAGGGCTTCCTTGAAGTCCTCGTACGGTCCGTCGTACAGGAAACGCAGGGTGCGGCCGCGGGAGGTGGTATTGTCGATGACCTCGGCCACGAGGGATTCGTCGTCGCCGAAATACAGCTTGTTGCCGATGCGGATCTTGCGGGCCGGGTCCACGATCACGTCCCACAGGCGCTGTTCGCGGTTGAGCTCGCGCAGCAGGAAGACGATGATGTCGGCCCCAGTCTTCTCCTTCTTGCCGTACAGGCGGGCCGGAAAGACTTTGGTGTCGTTGAGGACGAAGGTGTCGCCCTTGCCGAAATAGTCCACGATGTCCTTGAAAAGCCGGTGCTCGATTTCTCCGGTGTCCTTGTGGAGGACCATCATCCGGGCCTCGTCCCGCCAGCGGACCGGCTCCTGGGCGATGCGGTCCTGCGGAAGCTCGAAAGCGAATTGCGATAGTTTCATGGTTGAAGTACTTGCTTATTGCGATACTCTTATAATACGTCTCCCGACGGAAAAAAGTTTCACATTGTCAAATCCGCGCTTCGCGGAACACCTCCACGATGGACGGATAGGTGTTCTTCAGGAACGGCGGGAGGCTGGATTTCGCGACCCAGGCGGCCTTGGTGATGTCCTCTTCGCGCTGGGGGGTGAGGTTCGTCGGGTCCGTGTACAGCATGTCGTACCACCAGGTGTGCTTGAGGTGCCAGAGGTTGTCGCGGAAGTAGCAGTGGTCGGTGATGCAGATGAGGCGCCGCAGCTGGAGCTGGTCCACGCCGGTCTCCTCCTGGACCTCGCGGAGGGCGGTCACCTCGATGTCCTCGCCGGCCTCCTGATGGCCCTTGGGCAGGTCCCAGAGGCCGCTGCGGGAGATGAGGAGGTAGTCGCCGCGGCGGTTGGAAACCAGCCCGCCGGCCGCATTGACCTCCTTGAACTCGGCGCAGAGGCGGCGGTAGGTCCGCTGGGTGTCGTCCGAGGGAATGTAGATGCGCTGGAGGGAGTCCTGCACCTCGAACATCCGCACGAGGGCGTGGATGTCCAGCTTGTCCCCGAGGTGGAATTCGACCGAATTCGGATCCGAAAGCGCCTCGTCGTCCGGGGCGCAGATGACGAGGCTTCTTTTCCCGAAATATATCTTGTGCATAATATTTGCTATATTTGCGTGCTGCAAAGATAGTTTATTATGACCGAAATTGAAAGCAAGCACGGGACCGTTTCCCGCCAGCCATACGAACTGTATATGTCGTTCGTGGATATGCGCAACTTCCTGCAGATGCTCCCCGAGGACAAGAAGCAGGACGTCCAGGCCGATTACGACACCATCACCGCGACGGTGCAGGGCTTCAACATCGGCGTGAAGGTCCACGAGCGCGTGCCCTATTCCCGCATCGAGCTGGTGGACTACGGCGCCCCCTTCGCCTTCCACATCGAACTGCACTTCGACGCCTGCCCCTCCGAGCCGTACAAGACCGAGTTCTGGATCAAGCTGGAGGCGGACCTGAACCTGATGATGAAGATGATGCTGGGCGGCAAGATCAAGGCCGGCCTGGACAAGGTCGTGGACGGCCTCGTGGACGTGTCCAACGGCAAGATGCCCGAGGGCTTCGACCCTTCCCAGTTCAAGTTCTGATGCTTCCCGAGGCGTTCATCCGGAATCTCTCGGAGGAGCTCGGCCCCGACCGGGCGCGGACGGTGCTGGACGCGCTGTCCGGCGAGCCTTCCGTCTCCATCCGCCTGAACCCTGCCAAATTGACGGCCTGTCCCTTCCCGGGGGCCGAACGCATTCCCTGGAGTCCGTACGGCTACCTGCTGAAGGAGCGCCCCAACTTCACCCTGGATCCGTTCTTCCACGCCGGGTGCTACTACGTGCAGGACTCGTCGGCGATGTTCGTCGGGGAACTTTTCCGCCGCGCGCTGGACGGCTTCGGTCCGGGCCTCGTCGTCCTGGACCTCTGCGCCGCCCCCGGCGGCAAGACCACCGACCTCGCCGCCTCCCTCCGGGAGCGGTTCGGCGACCGCTTCTCCCTCCTGGCCAACGAAGTGATGCGCAACCGCTTCGGCGTGCTCCGCTCGAATGTCCGCACCTGGGGCGATCCCCGCGTGGGGGTCGTCTCGCGGGACCCGTCGGCCTTTTCGGGGAAGCCCGTCTTCGACATCATCGTCACCGACGTCCCCTGCTCCGGCGAGGGAATGTTCCGCAAGGACGAGAAGGCCGTGGAGGACTGGTCGCCCGAGACGGTGGACTTCTGCGCGGCCCGCTCCCGCCGCATCCTTTCGGACGTCTGGTCGGCCCTCAAGCCGGGCGGCGTCCTCCTTTACTCGACCTGCACCTTCAACCGGCAGGAGAATGACGGCACCGTGGCCTGGATCGCCTCCGAGTTGGGGGCCGACATCGTGGACTGCGGGGATTTCCCGCCCGTGGCGCGGACCGGGCACGGCTACGCCCTGCTGCCGGGATTCGTCCCCGGCGAGGGCCAGTACGCCGCCGTCCTCCGCAAGCGCGGCGAGCCGGAGAACGTCCGTACGGCCGATGTCTTCTCCCTGTTCAAGGCCGATCTCCCCGTCCCGCCGCCGGACCCGTATCCCTGCTACGACCTGGACCGGGAAACCGCGCTGCAATACCTCCACGGCGACGCGATCCGCATTCCGGACGCCCCTATGGGGCTTTTGACATTGACCTACCAAGGCCACCCGCTCGGCCCGGGGAAGAACCTCGGCAGCCGATGCAACAACCTCTATCCCAAAGACCGCAGAATCAGAATGGATATCCGATGAAAAGAATCCTCACCTTCTTCCTGGCGCTTGCGCTGCCCCTGACCCTCCTCGCCCAGACCCCGCAGGAGGACTATGTCCGTCGATACAACAACCTTGTCGGCCGCGTCGGTCCCGCCGGCGTGGGCGTGGAAACCCTGCTGGACCGCTGGGCCGCCGACTATCCGGACGACACCCAGCAGCTGCTGGCCCGCTTTTCCCTCTGGTTCACCAAGGCGCAGACTTCGAAGGTCATCCAGCTCCCCCAGGACCGCTACCTGGGCCGCGAGCCCCTGCTGAACATGACCGATTCCCTGGGCCGGAAGAACAATTACTTCGAGGACACGGAGTATGACGACGAGCTGTTCGGCCAGGCGCTGGAGGCCCTGGACAAGGCCGTCGCGCTGAAGCCGGAGCGGCTGGACTACCGCCTGCTCCGCATCGACGCCCTCACCGCCTACGAGAAAGGCAGCCCGGACATGGCCCTTTCCGCCCTCAAGGCCCTGGCGGACGAGAACTACCAGCGGCATCCCGCCTGGACGCACGAGTCCCTGGAGAAGGTCGACGACGAAGTGTTCAAGGCCCTCGTCCAGGACTACTGCTTCACTTTCTTCCGCCTGGGAACGGATTCCTCGGCCGAGGCTTTCAAGAATCTCTCGGAGCATATGCTCAAGTACAGCAAGGACGACCCGCTCTTCCTGGACAACCTCGGCTCCTACTGGCTGGTGTCCAAGAAAGACTACAAGAAGGCCCTCAAGTACTACAACCAGGTGCTCAAGAAGCATCCGGACGACATCACCGCCATCCGCAACGGCGTCCTCCTCGCCCGCGCGAAGAAAGATGTCAAGCTGGAGAAGAAGTTCCTCTCGATGATGGCCCAGTACGGCGCCACCGAGACGGACAAGGCCTCCGCGGCGGCGCGGTTGGAGGCGCTGAACAGGAAGAAGTAGATTCCTTCGCTTCGCTCGGAATGACAGTTATTTACGCTCGGAATGACAGTTATTTACGCTCGGAATGACATGTCATCCCGAGGAGGTCGGAGACCGACGAAGGGATCTCTACCTTCCCTTGTGCTCGTGCTCGTAGAGCTCCCAGCTGTTGAACAGGTTCTGCCAGATGGCATAGAGACCCCCGGCGACGGAAGTCACGGGGGTTAAATAATTGTAGCCCAGCCAGATGAGGAAGCCCGTGTTCTTCTGTCCGAGGCCCTGTCCGGCGGTGATGGCGTTCACGCGGCCCTTCCCGATGCGGCGGCCGAGGAAGAACTGCAGGGCGCAGGTGACCATCGACACGGCGACAATGCCCGTGAGGGCCCAGCCGCCCGGGTAGTTGGTGAACAGGGCGTGGGAGGCGAGCACCATCGCGAGAGTCAGTCCGAAGAACCAGATATAGAAGGAGTTGGGCGCGAAGCGCATCAGCCGGCGCTGCAGCTTGTGCGTCGTGTAGCGGATGGTCCAGGCCACGAGGCCGGGGAGGATCAGGACCGGGAACACCTTCAGGGCGATCCGGAGGACGTAGGCCCAGAAGCCGAGGTCGGAGGCGGGACGGATCATCGGGATGACCATCGGGATGAGGAAGGTGGCCGCGAGGTTCGTCAGGCACAGGTAGCTCACCGTGGCGGCGAGGTCGCCGTCCAGCTTCTTGGTGATGACGCCCGCCGCGGCGGCGCAGGGGCAGATGAGGCAGATCATCGCGCATTCCAGCAGGATGCGGCCCGCGCCTTCCGGGGTGACGGCCGACAGGCCGGCGAACAGGATGAAACCGAGGATCTGGACCAGCAGGGCGCCCAGGTGCCAGCGGCGCAGCCGGATGTCGTGCGGGGAGATCTGCACGAACTGGAAGAACAGCAGCAGGGCGATGATGAAACGCTGCCCTTCGGACGCCACTTTGTGCAGGACGGCCCCGTACGGCTTGAGCACCGGCGTGAAATGATAGAGCAGGTACAGGCTGATGCCCGTCGTGATGGCGAGGGGGAGCATCCAGTCTTTGAAGAACTGAACCGCCTTATTCATTCAGGAGAGGTTTGAATGCCTTGTCCACCAGCGGGTCCGTGAGTTTCATGCACAGGCCGGTGAGGGCGGCCAGGATGAGGGTTCCTTCCCGGATGACGATTTCCTCGCCGTGGCCGAAGGGGGAGCCGAAGCAGACCCAGGCGAAGGCGGCGGAAAACGCCACCAGCAGGATGTCCTCGCCGATTTTCGCGTTGCTGAACTTGATGCCCGTCACCTCGGAGAATACGTCGACCACCTTGTCGCCGGCGAGGATCCAGGTCTTGCCGACGACCTCGAGTCGGATGCCCACGGCGGTAAGGAGGACGGCCGCGAGGATGAGGACGATCTTCATCAGGTAGGAGGTGATCTCCACACCCTGGAGAAGCCAGATGCAGGCGTCGCACAGGTAGCCGAACACGAAGGCGGCGGCCAGCTGGTACAGGTAGCTCACGTCCAGCACCTTGCGGCGCATCGCCATCTGCGCGGCGATGAACAGCAGGTGCATCATCCAGGTGAAGGTGCCGAAGGAGATGGCGCCCCACCGGAGGTTGAGGACCGCCGGCGGGCAGGACGGGGGCGCGGTGCCCAGGTTGGATTTCAGGGAAAGCGCGACGCCGAAAGCGATCAGCACGAGCCCCAAAGTGCCGACCAGCCAGCGTGCGACGATCTTGTTCTTGGCCATAAAATTCTTGTCAAAAGGAATGCAAAGATGCACAATTATGCGTACATTTGCAAACTTGCGCCTTTAGGAACGTATATCTATTTAAAATATGAAAAAGTTACCGATCCTTATGATGATGCTTTGCGCCCTTGCGGCCTGCAGCCAGCGTGGGGAGGGTGCCCTGGACCTCACGGACCTGGACCCTTCCACCTCTCCGAAAGCGGATTTCTACCAGTACGCCACCGGCGGCTGGCAAGTCAAGAACCCCCTCAAGCCCGAATTCTCCCGTTTCGGCTCCTTCGACGCCATCGCGGAGACCACCCGGAAGAACCTGAACGAACTGTTCGAGTCGATGGCCACGCTCCAGACCGAGCCCGGCACCGTGGACCAGAAGATCGCGGACCTGTACAAGATGGCCCTCGACTCCACCACCCGCAACGCCCTGGGCGCGCAGCCCATCCAGCCTTACATCGCTGAGATCCAGGCCGTCGCCTCGAAGGACGCCCTCGCCGACCTGATCGGCAAGATGAACCTCTACGGGGAAGGCGGCTTCTTCGGCGCCGGCGTGGAAGCCGACCTCACCAACAGCGACCTGCAGATCCTCTACCTGGGCCAGGGCGGCCTGGGAATGGGTGACCGCGACTACTACCTTCTCGAGACCAACGCCGCCCTCAAGGCCGGCTACCGGGCATTCCTGGAGAAGGCCCTGACGCTCGCCGGCGTGGAGAACGCCGCGGCGCTCGCCGACAAGGACCTGCAGGTCGAGGATGCGATGGCCCAGGTCGCCTGGACCCGCGAGCAGAACCGCGACATGCAGGCCATCTACAACCCGATGTCCTCCGCGGAGATCGACGCCGCCTGGCCCGAGCTTCGCTTCGGCCGCGTCTGCGCCGCCGCGAACATCCCCGCCCAGGACAAGGTCATCGTCCAGCAGCCCTCCTACTTCGAAGGTCTGAACAAGCTCTTCAAGGAGTGCGACCTCGAGACCCTGAAGGCCTACCTGCTCTGCCAGTTCGTCTCCGGTCAGTGCGGCGCCCTGTCCGACGACTTCTACACCGCTTCCTGGGAGTTCTTCTCCCACCAGATGGCCGGCACGCAGGAGCAGCAGCCCCGCTGGAAGCGCGCGATGAGCGTGCCGAACAGCCTCCTCGGCGAGGCCGTCGGCCAGATGTATGTCGAGCGCTACTTCCCGGAGTCTTCCAAGCAGCAGATGGTCGAGCTCGTGGAGAATCTCCGCACCGCCCTGGGCCAGCACATCGACACCCTGGAGTGGATGAGCGACGAGACCAAGGCCAAGGCCCGCGAGAAGCTCGCCGCCTTCACCGTGAAGATCGGCTATCCCGACAAGTGGAAGGACTACAGCTCCCTTTCCATCGACCCGGCGAACACCTACTATGAGAACCTGCGCAACGCCAGCGCCTGGTACGTGGCGGACAACCTCTCCAAGCTGGGCAAGCCCACGGACAAGACCGAGTGGGGGATGACGCCGCAGACGGTGAACGCCTACTACAACCCCACCACCAATGAGATCTGCTTCCCGGCCGGCATCCTGCAGAAGCCCTTCTTCGATCCCGAGGCGGACGAGGCGGTGAACTACGGCGGCATCGGCGTGGTGATCGGCCACGAGATGTCCCACGGCTTCGACGACCAGGGCTCGATGTTCGACGCGAAGGGCAATATGGCGAACTGGTGGACCGCGGAGGACAAGGCGAAGTTCGACGCCCTCGGCGACAAGCTCGCCGCGCAGTTCGACGCGGTGGAGGTCCTGCCCGGCGTCCACGCCAACGGCCGCTACACCCTCGGCGAGAACATCGGCGACCACGGCGGCCTGTCCATCGCGTACTCCGCCCTGGAGAACGTCCTGAAGGGCAAGATGGACAAGCCCGTCATCGACGGCTTCACGCCCCAGCAGCGCTTCTACCTGTCCTATGGCAACATCTGGGCGCAGAACATCACCGACCAGGAGAAGGCCCGCCTGACGAATATGGACCCGCACTCGCTGGCCGAGAACCGCGTGAACGTGTCCGTGAGGAACTTCCAGACCTTCTTCGACGCCTTCGACATCCACGAGGGCGACCCGATGTTCCGTCCGGAGGAGGAGCGCGTCCACATCTGGTAATCCATGAGTCCCGACCGCTTCATAGCGCGGAAACTCAAGTTTCAGGGGAGACTCGCGGCGGCATCCATCGCCGTGAGTTTCCTCGTCATCATCGTCGCCGTCGCCGTCTCGTCCGGATTCCGTCAATCCGTACGGGACGGGGTCGCGCGGCTCACCGGCGACATCCGGATCGCGCCGTCGTCCGCCGTCGCTGCGGAAGGGGATCCGATCCCCGTCCATCTGCCTTCGGAGGAGGCCATCCTGGGCATCTCCGGCGTGCAGTCGGTCCGTCCGGTCGCCGTCCGGGCGGGTATCGTCCGCAGCGGCGACATCATCCACGGCGTGCTGGTGAAAGGCGTCCCCGACCGGCCCGACTCCAGCCTGTGCGTGTCCATCCCCACCCGGCTCGCGGCCATCACGGGCCTCAAGGAGGGGGATGAGATGACCACCTATTTCGTCGGGGAGAAGGTCCGCGTGCGCAAGTTCCACGTGACCGCCGTGCACCGCGACCTGCTGGAAATGGACGAGAACCTGGTCGTCTACGCGAACCTTGCGGACATCCAGCGCCTGAACGGCTGGAGCGGGGACCAGGCTTCCGCCCTGGAAGTGTCCGTGGACCCGGCCCATCGCACCAACGCGTGGGTCAACGAACTCACCGACGAGATCGGGATGCGCCTGTTGCTGAGCGGCGCCGAAGGGGAGGAAAACCTGGTGGCCACCTCCTCCGTGCGGACTTACGCGCAGATTTTCGACTGGCTGGACCTGCTGGATTTCAACGTGCTGGTGATCCTCGTCCTGATGATCGTCGTGGCGGGTGTGAACATGATTTCGGGCCTGCTGATCGTCCTGTTCCGGAACATCGCGACCATCGGCACGCTCAAGACCCTCGGGATGGCCGACCGCGCCATCGGCAAGGTGTTCCTGCGCGTGGCGGCCGGGGTCGTCCTGAAGGGAATGCTCGTGGGGAACGCCCTGGGCCTGCTGTTCTGCTTCGTCCAGCAGGCGACCCACCTCCTCAAACTGGATCCGTCCAACTACTTCGTCTCCTACGTCCCGGTCCACGTGGACGTTCCCTGGATCTTGGCCGCCGACCTGGTGGCCTTCGTGGCGATCATGCTGCTCCTGCTGATCCCGACGCTCTTCATCGCGCGGGTGGACCCGGCCCAGACCGTCAAGGCCGAATAGGGCTTGTCATTTCGAGCGAAGCCGAGAAATCTCTACCTGGGATAAACCTCCGAATACTCTTCGTACGTGTCGAGCACCTCGCGCACGTAGGCGATCGTCTGCTTGCCGTGGAAGCCGGGGACTTCCGGGATGATGGAGACGATGTTGTCCCAGCGGGTGGGGTCCACGCCGGCCTCCTCGGCCGTCCGGATGCATTTGAGCAGGTTCCCCTCGCCGCAGTTGTAGGCGGCCAGGGCGAATTTCAGGCATTCCAGCGAATCGGCCCCGTGGTCGGCGAACATCCCGGACAGGTATGTCAGGTATTTCGTGCCGATGGACACGTTCACCGCCGGGTCCAGCAGGGTGTCCACGCTGTAGCGCTCGTTGCGGATCTGCATCAGGCCCACGGCGCCGCGGTCGGAGCAGGACTCGTTGATGAACTTGGATTCGTGGTAGATGATCGCGCTGAGGAGGCGCCAGTCCCAGCCCATCTCGTCCGCATTCTTCTTGACGATGTCGTCATAGGGGCTGATGGAGGTCAGGCTCGCGCCCACGCGGCGCCGGTAGCTGCGGTCCATCTTCCGGATGCCGCCGTTCCCGTTCATCACCGCGATCCAGGCGTTCAGGCGCCGGGTTTCGGCGTGGCGGTCGTCCCGGAGCACCCAGACGGTGCTGTCGCGGAAGGGAATCGTGCTGATGAAGCCGTCGGCGTGGAGGCTGTCCGCCCGGTACATCACCAGGAGGTCCACCGCCCCTTCCTGCAGCGAGTCCAGGTAGTCGGCGCTGTCGGCGGGGGTGATGAATTCGAGCTGGAGCGCGTGGTCGTCGGCGAATTCCCGGAGGATGATCTTGTTCATTCCCACCGTCAGGCCGCGGACGGGCTCTCCTTTGAGGTCGATGACGCAGCGGAGCGTCTGCGGGGGGAATTCGAGCGTCAGCTGCCGGGTGGTCAGGGGCATCGAAAGCGCCGCCGCGGCCACGAGCGCGGTAACGAGGACATATTTCCAGACAGGGTGGCGCATAGGGGCTTGTCAGTTCCTGCCGCCCATCATACCGCCCATCATCCCGCCGAGACCGCCGCCGAGGCCGCCGCCACGGCCGCCTCCGCCGCCTTCTCCGCCGCTCATCCCGGAGCCGGCCCTGTCGGACATCTTCCGCTGGGCGCCGAGCGCCGGATAGAACGGCCAGGTGATGCCGACCTTGACGATCCGGGGCGGGTGGATGTACCGGTGGGCGCTGAAATAGTCGTGTTTCTTGGTGGGCCAGCCTTCGCCGGCGTTCTCCATCTTCACGAAAATGCAGGCCTGTTTCCACTGCATATTCAGGAAGACGTCGAAATAGGGTGTCTCGCCGTACTGCACCTCACGCTGGTTGTAGAAGGTGCCGGTGACGGGGTTGAAGCCCGGGGCGAACCACTTCGTGTTGTAGCGGGCGTCCACGCCGATCTGCATCTTGAGCACGTCTTCGCGCACGATCGGGAACTGCAGATACCAGCGCAGGTTGAGGGCCAGCTTGGGCAGCGGGAGGACGTCCTCCTTGGACGAAAGCTGGAACAGGGCGCTGTTCTCGAGCCGGAGGACCCCCAGGTGGAAGTCTTTCCGCAGGGCGGCCGTCAGCACGCTCATCGCCTCCGGATTCTGCCGGATCACGCCCAGGGAGTCATAGTAGATGTTGTTCGCGAGCAGGGCGTAGCCGGCCGAGGCGTGGATCTTCCACTTCGGGAAGTCCAGGGAAGCCTGGATGCGGGTGGTGGAGGTCTTGGAGAAGTCGTTGTCCCACATATAGTGGTTCGCGTACAGATGCTGCTCGTAGAAGTCCGGTTCCTTGAGGTCCGTCTCGAACCGGGCCGTGAGGCTGATCGGGCTCAGGGAGTCGCGGCGGAAGGGGAAGACGCTCAGTTTCGCCTTGCCGCGGACGAAGAAGTCCCCGGCGCCGTGACCGGCGAAGCTCAGCTGCCCCAGGGCGTCCCATTCGAAATACCGGCTCAATCGGCCTTCCGCGCCCGCATACGTATAGACGGTGTTCCATTTCTCCGCGCCCGGCTTGTATAGGTAGCTGTCGGGGCGGAAATTGTAATGGGACTGGTAGCGGTCGCCGATGCCGCCCTCGACCTTGGACACGACCGCATTCTCGTGCCAGGGCTGGAACCGGAGGAAGACACGGTTGTCCAGGCGCATCGTGTGCAGGGAGTCGGCGCTCTTGGCCGGGTTGATGTAGAACCGGTCGTTGAAGAGGGCCGATGCGGCATCGTCCGAGGCCCGGACGCCGTCCGCGTAGCTCTTGTTGTAGACCGACCATTCGCTGGAGGTGCCCAGGAAGATGGCCGTCAGGTCCTTGTCCAGGGTGTCCTTCCGCACGTAATTCGTGTCATTCCGGTGCTTGAAGTCTTCCAGGAAGGTGAAGGGGAGCCGGACGGACTGGTCGAAGAAGACCGTCCGCTTGGTATACTTGTTCGTGGCGTCCGACAGGAGGACGTCCACCTCGCGGATGTCCTTCAGGACCGTGTCCCGGACCTGTCCGATGTCCAGGATGCCGCCGTTCTCCACCCGGTTGATGCTGTTCCAGATGATGCCGCCGTGGGCGAGGTACCGCTTTCCCAGCCAGTTCGCCGTGGCGAAGGCGGTCTTGTTGCGCGCCTTCTGGTTCTTGAGGATGCCGGCGCCGCCGTAGGTCTTGTACTCCAGCGCGATGTTCAGCGCGGGGAGGATGTTCTGGGTCGTGAAGATCCGGATGTCGTCGTTGGACGTGGTCTCGGAATTCAGGAGGTTGCCGTAGTAGGCGAGTTCCGTGTACGGGGTCTTCGTGTTGAACATCGGGATGGAGGAGGGCGTGTAGGTCCAGCTCTCGTACGGGGCGTAGTAGCTGACGGTGGACCGCGGGTCCTCCCGCTTGAAATAGTTGTAGGTCTGGACGGCCGAGCCGGTCATTCCGAGGAACGTGCCGCCGATGTCCTCCTTCAGGTAGGGATAATCGTGGAAATGGTAGTTCGCCGTCGTGTCCCAGGCATAGGGTTCCACCCGGTTGAAGTACGGGTCGTGCTTCCAGGCGACGAGGCGCTTGTAGTACAGGCTGTCCGGCAACCAGGCGGTTTCCAGGATGCGCGGGGTGTTCTGGACGATGCTGTCCTTGATGTGCTTGATGCTGTCCTTGATGTGCTGGATGGAGTCCTGGCGCTGGATGGTCCGCTGGATCTTCTGCTCGGTGTCGTACTTCCTCCGTTCCTTCTTGGAAAGGCCCTCGTACCAGCGGCGGAAGCGCTCTTTCGCGGCCGCCGTGGAGTCGACCAGGTACAGGGAGTCGATGCGGGGCCAGTCCAGGCTGTCGCCGGCGGCCCGCAGGGAGTCGATGACGATCCGGTGCGTGAGGGAGTCCTTGACGGCCACGTACCAGCGGTACAGGAAGGGATCGGTGGCGCGCAGGCTGTCCGGGACTTTCATCGTGTCCCGCGCGAAGACCCGGGGCGTGGTGTCGGCGTCCTGGACGGTCACCCCGAAGAAGTCGAATTCGTCGTCCGACAGGTTTTTCAGCACGGTGTCCTTCTTCACGGGGACGGCCTTCTTCCCGGTGTCCGGCGGCACGGTGTCGCGGCGCAGCGTGTCCAGGCGCACCTCCCGCAGGAGCCGCACCCGGGTATCCGGCCGCACGGTCCGGGCGGATTCCACCCCGACCGTCCCGAGGACCGTGAGCCCGGCGATGACCGCCGGGACCAGTATTTCGGACCACAGATTCTTCATACAACTTGCAAATATAGGAAAAATCTGCCAAACTCTCCGACCTCTCCTTTTTCCCGCCCCGTCCGGCTCCCTTTTCGCCAGTTTTCCGCTTTCAAAGCCTGGTCTATTTTTAAAACCTTGGTCTTTTTCTAAAAAAGCGGGCGGAAATTGGGGCTGCTTTTTAAAAATAATTTAACATGCGCTTGTTTTATTGTTTTAATTTTCATATATTTGCTATTGTTGAAACTACAATAAGCCTGGGGAGCGCGGTTTGGAAAGATTGGACACAATCCATCATAACCATATAATTTTTTATCTAATCTAATTAATCATCTAACTATTCAAGCCCATGCTTAAAAAACTGTAGAGGGCTGGCAGATCCGTGGCACCATGTATGCGAACTTCACCCCGTTCAAGGGCTTCGTGTTCACGTCCCGCCTGGGCTACCGGATCAAGCAGAAGTACGAGAGCAACTTCGAGGAGCCCTACTATGCCAACGCCAAGTCCTATTCCCAGGTGTACAGCATCAGCGCGACGTCTTCCCAGGACTACTATTACCAGTGGGAGAACTTCGCCAACTACAATGTGAACCTGGCTAAGCATGCGATCGGCCTCATGGCCGGTATGTCCTGGACCTACAGTGACAGCCGCGGCGTCGGCGCCGGCCTGACCGGTGAAGACCCGCTGAAGGGCTATGCCGAGAACTTCCGCTACCTCACCCAGGACAACGGTTCCGGTACCAAGTCCATCTCCGGCGGTTCCCCGAGCCAGAGCGCGCAGCTCTCCTACTTCGGCCGTCTGACGTACAGCTACGACAACCGCTACAGCCTGCAGACGAACTTCCGTGCCGATGCCTTCGACTCCTCCAAGCTGTCTCCGAAGAACCGCTGGGGCTACTTCCCGTCGGTTTCCGCCGGCTGGACGGTCTCCAACGAGCCGTTCATCAAGGACAACATCAGCCGGGACATCCTAAGCTTCCTGAAGTTCCGCGGATCCTGGGGTATCAACGGTAACATCGCCGTCCTCTCCGGTTATCCGTATTCCACGTCCATCTCCTACAACAGCCAGAGCTATCAGTTCGGCGAGGACAACACCCTCACCCTGGGCTCGAAGCCGGACGGCCTCGCGAATCCGAACCTTACCTGGGAAACCTCCGTGCAGACGGACTTCGGTATGGACCTCCGCCTCTTCAACAACCGGTTCTCCCTCGGTGTGGACTGGTTCAACAAGGACACCCGCGACCTGCTCGTGAGCATCTCCCCGGTGGCCGAGGTGGGTATCAGCCGCACCACGGTGAACGCCGGCTCGGTGAACAACACCGGTTGGGAGTTCGAGCTGGGCTGGCAGGACCAGATCGGCGACTTCCACTACAGCATCAACGGCAACCTGTCCACCCTGAAGAACAAGGTCACCTATCTGGAACCCTCCGTGGGTCACCAGTCCGGTTCCAGCTTCGGTAACATGAAGTTCTCCACCTGGTTCGAGGAAGGTTATCCGGTATGGTTCTTCCGTGGTTACAAGTACGCCGGCATCGATGAGGAAGATGGTAAGGCCTTGTACTATACCGCCCCGGATGCGGACGGTGTGGTCGGAACGACCAAGGCGCCGGTGGATGCCGACATGGGTTACATGGGCAGCGCCCTTCCGCCGATGAACTACGGCCTGACCCTCCACATGGACTGGAAGGGCCTGGACTTCACCCTGTTCGGCACCGGCGCCGCCGGGCACCAGCTGATGCCTTGCGTGTACCGTGTGGACCACAGCCAGATCAACTCCCTGGTCTACTTCTACGAGGAGTGCGGCAAGTCTCTCCCGAAGATCGAGAACATCTGGAACAGCAAGGAATTCTGGAGCTCCTCCGCGGTCGTGTTCCCGGGCGACTACTTCAAGATCAAGCAGATCCAGCTGGGCTACACCCTGCCGATGAAGTGGACGCGCAAGATCATGATCGACAACCTGCGCTTCTACGTGTCCATGGACGACTGGTTCGTGTTCACCAAGTATCCGGGCTTCGATCCGGAGACCGCCTCCACGGGTTCTTCCACCGGTATGGGTCTGGACAAGGGCTCTTACCCGAATGCGAAGAAGCTTCTCTTCGGTGTCAATGTTTCCTTCTAAACGATGACGGCCATGAAAAAGAATATCATATTTGGAATGATCGGCGCCCTGGCGCTCGTTTCCCTCGCTTCCTGTAACCAGAAACTGCTGGACATCCCGCAGAAGGGCGTCGTCGCCTACGAGGATTTTTATCATTCGGACGCGGACGCGCAGTCGGCCCTGACCGCGGTCTATCATGAATTCATCAACCTGGTCAACGACCAGGGCAGTAACAACCCGGCCTGGAACGTCGTCACGAACGCCACGGGCGACGAACTCTACTGGGGCGGCGGCAAGAAGAACGGCTCCAGCTCCGGCGGTCAGGAAATGAATGAATTCCGCAACACTTACGACAGCACCATCCCGCACATCCGCGTTGTCTACAAGGATCTGTATGCGCTGATTTATAAGTGCAACCTGGTCCTGGACAATTTCTATGGAGAGGAAGGCGAACTCTGCGACTCGGACGTCAAGAAAAGATGCGTGGCCGAGGCCCGCGTGGTCCGCGCCTGGGCGCACTTCACCCTGGCTTGCTACTGGGGCACACCGCCGCTTGTGGAGCATGTCCTCTCCGGTGACGCCCGTCCGACGAACTGCGACCATCAGGTCCTCATGGACTGGGTGATCGCTCAGTACAAGATGGCCCTGCCCGACCTGGAGCCCCGCAAGGGCAAGAACGACAAGCCGGGCGCCTGGAAGATCACGACCGGCAACTGCCTCGCTTTCCTCGGGAAGGCCCAGGTCTTCAACAAGGACTGGGCGGGCGCCAAGGCCAGCCTCAAGCAGGTGATCGAGTCGGGCAACTACGCGCTGACCCCCACCGCCGACCTTTGGAACATGTTCCACAAGGTGGGTGACGGCAACGAAGAGAAGGTCCTCGAGATGAACTACGTCTATGCCGACGGCCTCGGCCCCTGGAAGTACCACTTCCAGCGCAACCAGGCCTTGTTCTTCCGTAACCTCAAGAAGTATCCTTCGGTCCTAATCCAGGCGGGTGACGGCTGGGGCAACAACTGCGCTCCCACCCAGAAGTTCATGGACGCCATCATGCAGCACGAGCCCAATTCGGCCCGCCGCAAGGCGTGGATCGCCTCCTACGAGGAGTTCATCACCGAGTATCCCTACCCGCTGGCCGCATCCGAGGTGAGTGTCCCCGACAGCGAGGGTACCAAGCACAAGGTCTCCTACAAGGCCGATTCCGAGATGACCAAGGCGGAAAAGCTGATGGACTTCCGTCGCGGCCTGAACTGCGAGAAGTACGACGAGACCTATGCCAACTACGGCTATTACTTCATGAAATTCATGCCTTGGGCGACGGACCTGATTCCGAACAGTGCCACCGTCACCGAGGAGAACCGCATCATCATGCGCTACGCGGAAGTGCTCCTCCTCTATGCCGAGGCTTGCGCCATGACCAATGACAGCGACGGTCTGAAGTACCTGAATATGGTGGCCGAGCGCGCCGGCGCGCCCACGTATTCGGCCCTGACGATGGAGAACGTGAAGCAGGAGAAGTGGTTCGAGCTCTGCTGGGAAGGCACCCGTTTCCTGGACCTGGTCCGCTGGGGTGACGCCGCCAAGGAGCTGGCCTTCAAGAGCCACGACAAGACGCCTTATCTGGGCGACGAGTTCTATGTCAAGGGCTCGATGGGCAAGAAGACCACCGGTCTGCCTCACAAGGCCCGCATCTCCTTCATCGATGACGGCTGGGCCGCCTCCGGCGGCGGCTTCCAGGCCGGCAAGCACGAACTTTACCCGTTCCCGTTCGACGTGGTCCAGCTGAACCCGTGGGACGAGGAGAAGGGTGTCGGACTGAAACAGAATCCCGGTTGGGAGTAATGGTTGGTTGTTTTGAGGAAGAGGGGGCGGCCCGGCGGGGCCGCCCCCTCTTTTTTCCGTCGCCAGCGCCGTGGCGCCCCGAAGGTCGGGGAAGTGGCCTGCCGCGGCAAAGCGTTGTTTTGGAGTTGGAATTGCAATATGCGGGCGTATTCTTGCAAAAATTCAAAAACATTTTTTATTTTTGTAGAAACTGTTGCGACTAACGATAAAACTATTCAATTACCACCTATTAAATTAACAACCTATTTAACAACCAATCCATCTACTGTATGAGTTTCAGAAATTACTTGGCGGTGGCACTGCTTTCTTTATGCAGTGTTATCGTGATGGCTCAGAACAAGCGGATTTCCGGTACGGTCGTCGACACGAACGGAGATCCCGTCATCGGAGCCGGTGTCACGCAGGTGGGCACCACAAGCGGCGTCATCACGGACGCCCAGGGAAACTTCGTATTCTCCGTCCCGGATGGCGCGACGGTCAACGTGGAGGCGCTCGGTTACGAACCCTACCAGTTCACGGTCGCTTCCGGACGGAACGTGTATGACGTGACGCTGGTCATTTCCGCCACCGAGCTGGACGAGACGGTCGTCGTCGGTTACGGTACGCAGCGCAAGCGCCTCATCACCGGTTCCACCGTCAACGTCTCCGGTGAGAAGCTCGCCTCCTTGAATGCGGTCGATGCCTTCGGCGCCCTGCAGAGCCAGGCCGCCGGTGTGACCATCGTCCAGAACTCCGGTCAGCCGGGCGAAAGCTACAAGATGACCATCCGCGGTATGGGTACCGCCGGTTCCTCGACCCCGCTGTATGTCGTGGACGGCGTCCCGGGCGGTGACATCGCGTCCCTTTCCCCGAACGATATCGAATCCATCGACGTCCTCAAGGATGCGGCTTCCAGCGCCATCTACGGCGCCCGCGCCGCGAACGGCGTCGTCCTCGTGACCACCAAGAAAGGCAAGGCCGGCAAGGTGCGCGTGACGCTGGACGCCTACTACGGCTGGCAGAACCCGAACACCAACGGGGTCACGCCGTTGAACGCCAAGCAGTATATGGAGATCAACGACAAGGCCTACGACATCCAGGGCACCACCAAGTACGACTGGGAGAAACTCATCCCCAAGCAGTACGCCCAGATCCAGGCCGGTACCTGGAACGGTACCAACTGGCTGGAGGAGACCACGGTGCACAACGCCCCGATCCACAACGAGTCCATCAACATCCTCGGCGGCAGCGACGTTTCCCGCTTCGCCATCGGTTTCTCCAACTTCAGCCAGACCGGTACCATCGGCTATCCGGCCACGCCGCAGTTCGACCGCAAGACTTTCCGGATGAATTCGGACTACTCCCTCATCCGCAAGCACGGACGCGACATCCTGAAGTTCGGTGAGAATATCACCTTTACCGTCAGCAACCGCCACGGCCTTTCCATCGGCGGCATCTATGACAACAACATCCGTACGCTTATGTCGATGAGCCCGCTCCTCCCGGCCTACAACGACGAAGGCGGCTGGTATGAGTACAAGGACATCCAGGCCGACAAATGGGATTTCAGCGCCGAAATGGCGAACCCGCTGGCGCAGATCTACTATACCCGCAAGAACCGCTACAACAAGGGCTATCGGCTCCAGTCCAACTTCTTCCTGGAGTTCGCCCCGATCAAGGGCCTGACCTTCCGTTCCAGCGCGGGCTGGCAGTACAACCACGGCGAAAGCCGCAACTACGTGCCGGTCTATGAACTGAGCACCAAGACTTCCAATCCCAACGATGACGTGAGCCAGAGCCAGAACTACAGCATCCGCTGGTCCTGGGAGAACACCGCCAACTGGGTGAAGTCCTTCGGCAACCACAACATCGACCTCCTCGCGGGCCAGTCCCTGGAGAAGTGGGGATACGGCAGCAGCGTGAACGTCACCAACTCCAACTCTCTCTTCCCCGGCTCCTTCGACCACGCCTACATCGGCAATGCGAACGTCGTGGATCCCGCCTTTACCTCCATTGGCGGCAGCCCGAACAGCCAGGGAGCCCTGTCTTCGTTCTTCGGTCGTGTGAACTACAACTGGAACGAGACCTACCTGCTTTCCCTGGTGATGCGCGCCGACGGTTCCTCCAACTTCGCACGCGGACACCGCTGGGGTTACTTCCCGTCCGTTTCCGCCGGTTGGGTGATCACGAACGAACCGTTCATGGACAACGTCTCCAAGGATTTCCTCTCCTTCCTGAAGCTCCGTGCCAGCTGGGGCCAGAACGGTAACTGCAACATCTCCGCGTTCCAATACCTGGCGACCATCTCCCTCGGCGCCCGTTACTATTTCGACGACAAGTCTTCCCCGGCAATCGGGGCCTATCCCGACATCCTTCCGAATCCGGACGTGAAGTGGGAGACTTCCGAACAGACGGACTTGGGCCTGGACGCCCGCTTCCTCCGCAGCCGCCTGGGCCTGTCCTTCGACTGGTACAACAAGATGACCAAGGACTGGCTCGTCCAGGCCCCCGTGCTCCTCTCCTACGGTACCGGCGCCCCGTATGTGAACGGTGGTGACATCCGGAACCGGGGTTACGAGATCCTCCTGAGCTGGGACGACATGGTGAACCGCGACTTCTCCTACGGTGTTTCCGCCACCTTCTCCCACAATAAGAACGTAGTTACCCGTATCGCCAACTCCGAGGGAATCATCCACGGCGGTTCCAACGCCATCGCCCAGAACACCGCGGAACTCTACCGCATCCAGGTGGGCTACCCGATCGGTTACTTCTGGGGCTTCGAAATGGACGGCATCATCCAGAACGAACAGGATCTCCAGGACTACCTCGCGAAGAACTGCGGCGGAGATGCGGCGAACTCCCTCCAGGGGGCCGACATCCAGCCCGGCGACGTGAAGTTCGTCGACGTGAACGGCAACGGCAAGATCGACAAGGACGATACCGACAAGACGATGATCGGCGACCCGAACCCGGACTACACCGTGGGCCTGACGCTCCATATGGAGTTCAAGGGCTTCGACTTCTCCCTGAACGGCTACGGCTCCTTCGGCCAGCAGGTCGCGAAGAGCTACCGCCAGTTCTCCGACCACCCGGACGACAACTACTGCACGGACGTCTATACGAAGTACTGGACCGGCGAGGGCACGACCAACCGCTATCCGCGCTTCACCCACGGCAAGCACGTGAACCAGTCCGAGCTGTCCCGCGTCTGGATCGAGGATGCCGACTTCTTCAAGATCTCCCAGATCTCCCTGGGCTATGACCTCAAGCGGGCGATGAAGTTCCTGCCGCTGGCCAAGTGCCGCCTGTATGTCTCCGCCCAGAACATGTTCACCTTCACGAAGTACTCCGGTATGGATCCCGAGGTCGGTTTCGGCAACGGCGCCAGCTGGGCTTCCGGTATCGACTGCGGTTACTACCCGTCCTCCAACTCCTGGATGGTGGGCCTGAACATCACCTTTTAATCCCTGAGCATTATGAAAAAGAATATCTTATATCTGATTGCGGCTTCGCTGTGCGTGATGTTCATCGCGGGTTGTGACAAATTCCTGGATACGAAGAGCCTTACCAAGAAGGACACTTCCAACTTCCCGATGAACGAGACGGATGCCATCCAGATGGTGAACGGCATCTATGTCATGATGAACAACAACCTCGCCGACCCGGAGGAGGATCCGTTCTTCATCTTCGACATCGCTTCCGACGACCGCCTCGGCGGCGGCAGCCAGTCCAACATCGGCGCCCAGGGCGTCGACCGGCTGATGAATTCCTACATCGACTGGATGAAACCGCTCTGGCAGTGCCGCTACGCCGGCATCAACCGGGCGAACAATGCGCTGGAGACCATCGACAACGTGACAGGCTGGAGTTCTCCCACCGTGAAGGAGCAGCTGCTGTGCGAGATCTATTTCTTCCGCGCCTGGTACTACTTCAATCTGGCCCAGGTCTTCAACGGGGTTCCGCTCGTGCTTTCCACCGAGCCCGTGAACATCCCGCGCAACACCCCGGACGAGGTCTATGCCCAGATCGCTTCCGACCTGAAGGCCTCCATCGAGCACGGCCCTGCCTCCCGGTATCCGAGCTTCGGTGACGGCCGCGTGTCCAAGTGGACCGCCGAAGGCATGATGGCCCGTGTGTGGCTATTCTACACGGGTTTCTACAAGAAGTCCGATCTTCCGCTCGCCGAGGGTGGTTCTATCTCCAAGGCCCAGGTCGTCACCTGGCTGGAGGACTGCATCCAGAACAGCGGCTACGGCCTCGTTTCCGACCAGCGCAACCTCTGGCCTTACACCAATCCTTATACGGCTGCGGACTACCCGTATGCCAAGGACAATGGCCTGAATTGGGTCGGTGACGAGAACATTGAGAATATGTTCGCCGTCAAGATGGGCAACAAGGGCGACTACGCCGGTGGTTACGGCGGACAGATCCACCACAACCGCATCGTCGAGTTCTACAACCTACGCAAGACCGTGGAATCCGCCTTCCCGTTCTCCGTGCAAGGTTATTCCAATGGTCCTGTTTGTGAGAAGCTTTGGACCGACTGGGCAGCCGATCCCGATTACGCAGGCGACTACCGCCGCGTGGGTTCCATCTGCGACCGCCTCGTAGAGATTCCGAACTATCCGGGCGACAAGGCCAAGGAAGTGGAGAACACCAATCTGTATGCGAAGAAGTATGCCGGTGTCGAGGCCTGGAACGAAGACCATTCTTCCCGTTACCTCAGCTATGCCGTGTACTATGGCAGTGAGAACAACCGTCAGAAGGGTCTGACCCAGTCTCTGGTGTGGCTTCGCTTCGCGGACGTCCTCCTGATGCACTCCGAACTCACCGACGGCAAGACCATCTACAACGGCAAGAGCGGCCTGAATGCCGTCCGCCAGCGCGCTGGCCTGCCGGATGTGGGCTACTCCCTGGAGAAGCTCAAGAAGGAGCGCCGTTACGAGCTCTGCTTCGAGGCCATCCGCTGGAATGACCTTCGACGCTGGGGCGACGTGGCCGAGATCGTGAAGAATCAAGAGGGTAACAAAATCCTGAACGAAAAGGCGACCGGCACCTATCACTTCAAGCAGGACTTCATGCAGCGCTACAACGATACCGGCGGCGGCTTCTTCAAGATTCCGGAGGACCAGGTGACCCTGTCCGAAGGCGTCCTGGAGCAGAACCCGGGCTGGGGCGACGGCACCACCTGGGCCAAGGGCGACCTCCCGTACAGTTTCAAGTAGTCCGAGGCTCTCTTCGACGGCACACATCGTCGAATGGAAAGCATTGACTACTAGTCTATTATATGATATTGCCTGGGTGAAAACACCCAGGCAATATTGTATAAGTTATTGAAGACCAGAGGATTCCATTCAACGCCTTCAATACCGGACACGACTCAGGAACAGCGCATGCCCGGGCACCGACTCCCCGGCATCCCCCCGCGTGCCCATCTCGATGAGCTCCTTCACCCAGGCCGGGTCGCGCTTCCCGCGTCCCACCTCGATGAGTGTCCCAACGATCGCCCGGACCATGTTCCGCAGGAACCGGTCTGCGCTGACGCGGAAATACCAGTAGGGAGATTCCCGGTCAAGCCGGGAATGACGTTCTTCTTCGTCATGGCCGGCATCGACCGGCCATCTCATGAGTTGTACGTAGGTGGGGGTGTAGGGTTTCCAGAAGGCTTCGGAGATGGTGCAGAGGGAGGTCTTGTTCGCGCCGCCGGCTTTTTCGAAGCAGGAGAAGTCGTGGGTGCCCAGGAGGTACCGGCAGGCCTCGTTCATCGCGTCGAAGTCCAGGCCCGGGAAGCCGCACTGCCAGGAGTAGGCGGCCACGAACGGGTCTTTCTTCCGGTGGATGAAATAGGTGTAGGAGCGCTGCGTCGCACTGAAACGGGCGTGGAAATCGTCGGCGGCCGGAAGGACCGCGTGGACCACGACCGAACGGGGCAGGATGGCATTTAATTTGTAGCAAAAATCGGATGCCTCGAAGGGCAGGTTTCCTGCCAGGTCGAAATGGCAGACATAGTCTGCCGCGTGGACCCCGGTGTCCGTCCGGCCCGCGCCTGTCACCGGAACGGGACCGCCGCAGAGCTTCGCGAGGGCTTCCTCCAGGCACTGCTGCACGGAAGGGGAGGAAGGCTGGATTTGCCAGCCGCAGAAGGCGGAACCGTCGTAGGAGAGGCTGAGGATATAACGCATATGCAAATGTAACAAAATATATGGAAAGCGTAAACATCAAGCAGCTGAACGAACGCATCCAGAAGGAGAGTTCCTTCGTCGACCTCCTGACCCTGGAGATGGGCAAGGTCATCGTGGGCCAGAAGGCCCTCGTGGACAACCTCCTGATCGGTCTCCTCTCCGGCGGCCACATCCTGCTGGAAGGCGTGCCTGGCCTGGCGAAGACCCTCGCCATCAACACGTTGGCCCAGGCCGTCGACGCCAAGTTCAACCGCATCCAGTTCACCCCGGACCTCCTTCCGGCCGACGTCGTCGGCACCCTCGTCTATTCCCAGAAGAAGGAGGACTTCGAGGTCCACAAGGGCCCCGTCTTCGCGAACTTCGTCCTGGCCGATGAAATCAACCGTTCCCCGGCGAAGGTCCAGTCCGCCCTCCTCGAGGCGATGCAGGAGCACCAGGTCACCATCGGCGAGCAGACCTACAAGCTCCCCGAGCCGTTCCTGGTGATGGCCACCCAGAACCCGATCGAGCAGGAAGGCACCTATCCGCTCCCGGAGGCCCAGGTGGACCGTTTCATGCTGAAGGTCGTCGTGAGCTATCCCCGCAAAGACGAGGAGCGCCAGATCATCCGGATGAACAACAGCGGCGCCTTCCCCAAGGCCAATGCCGTCGTGAAGCCCGAGGACATCCTCCGCGCCCGCGAAGTCGTCCGCGACGTGTATATGGACGAGAAGATCGAGCGCTACATCGTGGACATCGTCTATGCCACCCGCACCCCGGACGAATACGGCCTGAAGGGCTTCAAGGACCTGATTTCCTACGGCGCCTCCCCGCGCGCGTCCATCTCCCTCGCGATGGCGGCGAAGGCCTACGCCTTCATCAAGCGCCGCGGCTACGTGATTCCGGAGGACGTCCGCGCCGTGTGCAACGAGGTGCTCCGCCACCGCATCGGCCTGACCTACGAGGCCGAGGCGGAGAACGTCACCACCGAGGAAATCATCGAAAAGATCATCAACGCGGTAATCGTTCCGTAAACAAGATGACACCCCAAGAGTTACTCAAGCGCGTCCGCAAGATCGAGATCAAGACGAAAGCCTTGTCCCACCAGATCTTCGCCGGTGAATACCACTCGGCCTTCAAGGGCCGTGGCATGGCGTTCAGCGAGGTGCGCGAGTACCAGTACGGGGATGACGTGCGGAATATGGACTGGAACGTGACGGCCCGGATGAGCGCGCCGTACGTGAAGGTGTTCGAGGAGGAGCGCGAACTGACGGTGGTGCTGCTCATCGACATCAGCCGCTCCGGCCTGTTCGGCACGGCGGGGGAGACCAAGCGGGAACTGGTGGCCGAGATCGCCGCCACCCTGGCCTTCTCCGCGATGCTCAACAACGACAAGGTGGGCGCCCTCTTCTTCAGCGACACCGTGGAGAAGTTCATCCCGCCCAAGAAAGGCCGCAGCCACCTCCTGCACATCATCCGCGAAATCCTGGAATACACCCCTGAGCACGACGGAACGGACATCGGCGAGGCCCTCCGCTACCTGACGAACGCCATCAAGCGGCGCTGCACCGCCTTCGTCCTCAGCGATATGCTGGACGTGGACGCGGACGGCGCCCCGCGCTACGAGGACGCCCTGAAGGTGGCCGTGAACCGCCACGACATCTCCGTCATCCGCGTCTACGATCCCCGCGAACGGACCATTCCGGACGTGGGCCTGGTGCACGTCAAGGACTCCGAGACCGGCAAGGGAGCCTGGATCAACACCTCCTCCCGCCGCACCCGCGCCGCTTACGAGCAGTGGTTCCGCGCCGCGTCCGAAAGCGCCGCGAAGCTGTTCAACCGCTACCAGGTGGACAGCGTGGACACCGCGACGGACCAGGATTATGTCAAGAACCTGATAGCGCTTTTCCACAGGCGATGAAAGGATACAGTCTCATAGCCGCCCTCTGCCTGGCCGTCGCGTCCGCATCGGCCCAGGAAGCCTGGCGCGACACCACCGCGAAAGACACCGGCGGACGGGTCATCCTCAAGGAAACCTCGTTCATCCGGCCCGTCACCCCGCGGGATTCCATCCTCGTGGCGGACCGCCTCCTGTACGGTTTCGAGCTGGACAACGTGCCCGACAGCACGGTCCTCGCCTTCCCGCAGGTCGCGAACCCCTATATGCAGGATGTCCTGGCCCTGCCGATGTGGCAGGTGGACACCGTGAAGGTGCAGAAGATCAAGGCGTCGAACGCCCGTCTCCTGGACATCCGCGCGTCCATCGCCATCCAGCCCTTCGAGGAGGGCACATACGAGCTGCCGCCCCTGTTCGTGCAGCGGATCCACCCCGACGGCACCGTGGATACCATCCAGTTCAACCGGCAGACCATCGAAGTGTTCACGATGCCCGTGGACACCGCCACCTATGTCCCGCACGACCTGCGGGAACAGATCAAGTACCCCGTCACCCTTGCGGAAGTGATGCCGTGGCTGATGGGATTCTGGGCGCTGGCGCTGCTGGTGACCGGCCTCGTCGCCTGGCTCTTCAGCCGCCGCCGGAACGCCGACGGCCCCGCCTTCCAGGAGCCCGCGCACATCACCGCCCTCCGCAAGCTGGAAAAGTTCCGCGGCGACAAGTTCTGGGCGCCCGAGAAGCAGAAGCAGTTCTACTCGGGCGTGACCGACGCCCTCCGCGAATACATCGTCGCCCGCTACGGCGTGGGCGCGATGGAGATGACCACCGCCGAAATCTTCGACGGCCTGCGCGGGACCGACATCCCCGTGGACCTGTACGAGGAGATGAAGGACCTCTTCGAGCGGGCGGACTTCGTGAAGTTCGCGAAGTACGTCGCCACGCCCGAGGACAATGCGACCGTGCTTCCGCAGGCCGTCCGGTTCGTGACCTCCACCTACCAGATGGAGGTGGAGGAGGAAGCCGAGATGGCCGATCAGGTCGGCCATGACGAGGAACCGAAGTCGGCTCGCCACGTGGAAAAGGATGAAGATTATATGCCCAAGTAAGCCATGTTCTTCGAGTATCCATATCTGCTCTGGCTGCTGGTCCTTCCGGTCCTGCTCCTGGCGCTGTATCTGTACCGGGAACTGAAGGAGCGGCGGCCGCACCTCCGGGTGTCCACCGTGACGCCCTGGGAGAAGGGCGGGAAATCCGTCCTGGGCATCGTCCGGCACCTGCCGGAGGCCCTGCGCCTCGCCGCCCTGTGCCTGATCGTCGTCTGCATCGCCCGTCCGCGCTCCAAGAGCGAGATGGAGCGGGTGGACACCGAGGGCATCGACATCGTCCTCGCGGTGGACGTGTCCACGTCGATGCTGGCCCAGGATTTCAAGCCGGACCGCCTGTCCGCCGCCAAGGACATCTCCATCGAATTCATCGCCCAGCGCCCCACCGACCGGATGGGCATCGTGGTGTTCGCGGGCGAGAGCTATACGCAGTGCCCCCTCACGACCGACCGGGCCACCCTCATCAACCTGATGAAGGAGGTCCAGACGGACCTCATCGAGGACGGTACCGCCATCGGCAACGGCCTCGCGACCGCCGTGGCGCGGATGAAGGATTCCGACGCCAAGAGCCGGGTGATCATCCTCCTCACCGACGGCGTGAACAACCGGGGCGAGGTGGATCCGGCGATGGCCGCGGAGATCGCCAAGACCTACGGGATCCGCGTCTACACCATCGGCGTGGGCCGGGAAGGGGAGGCCCCGTACCCGGTGATGACCCCCTGGGGCCCGGACGTCCAGAATATGAAGGTCGAGATCGACGAGCCCCTGCTGAAACAGATTGCCGAGGAAACCGGCGGCAAGTATTTCCGGGCCGACGACAACACCAAGCTGGCCGAGATCTACAGCGAGATCGGCCGGATGGAGAAGACCCGCACCACCGTGGACAGCTTCCCCATCTACAAGGACCTGTTCCCGCGGTTCGCGATCTGGGCGCTCGTGTGCCTGCTGCTCGAGATTTTGATCCGGTTCCTGCTTAGAAGACTGCCTTAGGATATGTTCGGTTTCGCACAATATCAGTACCTGTACCTGCTCCTGCTGGTCCCCCTGTTCCTGGTCGGATACGGGGTGTGGCGGGCGCTGCGTACGCGGCGGTTGCGCAAGTTCGGCGACGAAACGCTCGTGAAGGCGCTGATGCCGTCGTGGTCCGGCCCCAAGGGCTGGGTGAAGATGGTGCTGTTCAGCCTGGCCTTCGCGTTCTTCGCCATCGGCCTCGCCCGGCCGCAGATCGGCGCCAAGCTGTCCGAGCGCACCACGCGCGGGGCGGAGATCGTCATCTGCCTGGACGTGTCCAACTCGATGCTGGCGGAGGACTACTCCCCGAACCGGCTGGACCGCGCCAAGCTGGCGATTTCCCGCCTGACGGACAAGTTGAAGGAGGACCGCGTCGGCCTCATCATCTTCGCCGGCACCTCCTTCGTGCAGCTGCCGGTGACCACGGACTACGTGTCCGCCAAGATGTTCCTCGGCAGCATCGACACGGGCTCGGTCCCGGTCCAGGGCACCGCGATCGGGGACGCCATCTACACGGCCATCAAGAGCTTCAGCGCCCAGAGCGAGAAAAGCCGGGTGATCATCGTCATCTCCGATGGCGAGAACCACGAGGACGACCCCGTGGCCGCCGCGAAGGAGGCCGCCGAGAACGGCATCCGGGTGTACACCGTGGGCGTGGGTTCCGCCGAGGGCCAGCCCATCCCGTTCGAGGGCTCCCTGATGAAGGACAAGGACGGCGAGATCGTCGTCACGAAACTGGACGAGGACGTACTCCGGCAGGTCGCCAGGGCCGGCAACGGGGCGTATGTCCACGCCGGGAACGACGAGTTCGGCCTGAACCCCATCATCGACGACATCCGCCGGATGGAGGACGAGGAGTTCGGCTCGCTCGTGTTCGAGGAATACGACGAACAGTATATGTATTTCTTCGGGATCGCGCTGGCGCTGCTGGTGATCGAGATGCTCATCGGCGAACGCCGCCCGAAGAAGAAATGGTTTGACCAATGAGAAAGTCATTGACACTCATATGCTTGTTGCTGGTCAGCGTGCTGGCCTCCGCCCAGGTGGACAAGAAAGACGTCCGCCGGGGGAACCGTCAGTTCGCCAAGGCGAAGTATGGCGAGGCCGACATCTCCTACCGCAAGGGCCTGAATGCCGACAGCACCTCCGTCGCATCGGCCTACAACCTGGGGAACAACCTGTACCGGCAGGGCAATTACGCCGAGGCCGGCAAGTTCTACCAGCAGGCGCTCCGCCACATTCCCGAGACCCGGTCTCTGAAGAAGCAGGACGCCGAGGGCTTCGACACGTTCTTCAACCTCGGCGACGCCGCGTTGCAGCAGAAGCAGTACCGCGCCGCGATGGAGGCCTTTATGCAGGCGCTGGTTATCCGCCCGGACGACCTGGAGGCGAAGGAAAACTATGTCTATGCCCGGAAGATGCTGGAGAACAACCCCGATGGCGGTGGTGGCGGGAATGACCAGCAGAACCAGGACCAGAACCAAGACCAGAATCAGGATCAGAATCAAGATCAGGACCAGAATAAAGACCAGAACCAGGATCAGAATCAGGATCAGCAGGACCAGGGGCAACAGCCCAAGCCGTACAACGGTTCGGAGATCTCGCCCCAGCAGGCCCAGCAGATGCTCCAGGCCATCCAGGCCAAGGAGAAGGAGACCCAGGACAAGGTGAACAAGGAAAAGGCGGCCGTGCTGAAGTCCCGCCAGAAAGAGAAGAATTGGTAGTCGCGTTATGAAAAGATGGATTGCAGCCTTCGTGGCGCTGTGGGTGGCTTTCACCGGATGGGCCCAGTCGACCATCCGGGTGGACGTGCACAATATCGTGGAACTGTCGGAACGCTTCAACGTCGTCTTCATTGTCGAGGGCGAGCACGCTCCCTCCGATTTCCAATGGAGCCCGGGCGATGATTTCACCCTCGTCTGGGGCCCTCAGAAGGGCACTTCCACCAGCGTTTCCATCGTCAACGGCAAGACTTCCCGCTCCTCGCAGACCTCCTATACCTACATCCTCCAGGCCAAGAAGACCGGCACGTTCACCTTCGCGCCGGCGACGGCCACCGTCAAGGGGGACCAGATCCGGTCCAAGTCCGTCCAGATCACGGTCGTGGAGGGCCGGGAGGACGGCGCCCAGGCGCAGGGCCAGGGCGGTTCCGCGCAGGGCGGGGGACAGCAGCAGGCCCGGCCTTCCGCGTCGAACGATACCGGCGAGCTGTTTATGCGGCTGTACCTGTCGAAGCGCGACGCGATGGTGGGCGAGCCTATTACGGCGACCCTCAAGATCTACCAGCGGGCGAACCTCACGGGCTTCGAGGACGCCCGGTTCCCCAAGTTCAACGGCTTCTGGAGCCAAGAGGTGGACACCCCGCAGAGCATCGAGTTCCAGCGGGAGCAGGTGGGCGACAAGATGTACAATGCCGCCGTCCTACGCCGGTGGGTGCTCATCCCGCAGAAGGCGGGCAGCCTGACCATCGACCCGTCCGAGATCGTGTGCCTGGTGAACGTCCGCACGCAGCGCCCCCGCACCGGCTCCATCTTCGACGATTTCTTCGAGAACGACTATGTGACGCAGCGGCAGCGCGTGTCCACGCCGGCGATGACCGTCAAGGTGTCCGCCCTTCCGGGCGGCGCTCCGGCTGGTTTCTCCGGCGCCGTGGGCGAATACGCCGTGAGCGCGAAACTGAGCAAGGACGCCCTGAAGACGCACGATGCGGCCTCGCTCATCGTCACTGTCACCGGCAAGGGCAACGTCTCCCTGGTGGAGGCCCCGAAGCTGGATTTCCCGCCCGACTTCGAAGTGTACGACGTGAAAGCGACATCCGCGACGGACAAGAGCGGCACGAACGGCTCCAAGACTTTCGAGTATCCGTTCATCCCGCGCAGCCCGGGGGACTTCGTCCTCCCGCCGGTGCGCTTCTCCTACTATGACGTGAAGTCCCGCCGCTATGCGACGGCCCAGACGGATTCCCTGCACCTGACCGTGGAGCGGGGCGCCGCCGGCGCGGCGCAGCCCGTCCAGGACGGCGCCGGCACCCTGACGGTGGACCGCAAGGGCGTGAAGAACCTGGGCGAGGACATCCGCTTCATCAAGACGAAGACCTCCCTGTCCGAGGACAAGGGCTTCTTCGTGGGCAAGCCGGGGTACTGGATCCTCGTGGCCCTGCTGCTCCTGGGCGCCGCGGCCGTGTGGCTGTCCCTGCGGAAGCTCGCCGCCCGCCGCGCGGACGTCGCCGGCAACCGCAACCGCAAGGCCACCCGCGAGGCCCTGAGGCGCCTGAAACTGGCCGGAGACTTCCTGGGCAAGCATCTCTACACGGCCTTCTATGAGGAGCTCCACCGGGCCCTCGTGGGCTTTGTGGCCGACAAACTGACGATGGACGTGGCCGACCAGAGCAAGGAGAACATCGCCGCGGCGCTTTCCGCCCGGGGCGTCGCTCCCGAGACGGTGACCGCCTTCACGGACCTGCTGGACGCCTGCGAGTACGCCCGCTACGCGCCCGATGCCGGCCACGAGGCGATGAACGCCCATTACCAGCAGGCCGTCTCCGTCATCACCGCCATCGACGCATCTATGAAGAAAGGTGTTTCTGCGGCGTCTGCCGCGACCTTGCTGGCCCTCCTGCTGCTGCTCCCGCTGGGCGCGCAGGCGGCCGAAAGCTATCCCGATTCCCTGTTCCAGGCGGGTGTGGAGGCCTATACGGCCGGCGACTGGGACCAGGCCGTCGCGGACTGGGCGGATGTCGCCGCCACCGGCCTCCGCTCCAAGGAATTGTATTTCAACCTGGGCAACGCCTATTACAAGGGGGGCGAGATCGCCAAGGCGATCCTCTTCTATGAGCGCGCCCTCCGCCTGGATCCCTCCGACGCCGACCTCCGCTACAATCTGGAATTCGCCCGGAACCTGACCCAGGACCGCATCGACGAGGTCCCGGAATTCATCCTCAAGACCTGGGTGCGGAAAGTGAACTACCTGCTTCCGTCCAACGTCTGGGCGGGGCTGTCCCTCTTCCTGCTGGCCCTCGCGCTGGGGCTTTGCCTGCTCTTCCTGCTCGGGCCCACGGCCGGCGCCCGCCGGGCCGGCTTCTTCACCGGCATCGCGGCGCTGCTTCTCGCCCTCGCAGCCTGGGGCTTCGCCCGCAGCCAGAAAGCGGCCGCCGAGCGCCACGACACGGCCGTCGTGATGCGTCCCGTGACCTCGGTCACGAGCGCTCCCTCCAGCGATGCGACCAAGTCCCTGTTCATCCTGCACGAAGGAACGAAAGTGAAAGTGCTGGACGAAGTGTCCGGCTTCACCGACATCGAACTGGCGGACGGCCGTCGCGGCTGGATCGCCACCCAAGACATTGAAAGGATTTAAAACGAACGATATGAAACAGATTTTCTCCCTCTGCCTGGTGACCCTCCTGCTGGCGGGTTGCGGCGCATCCTCCCACGGGGTTTCTTCCGGCGATACCGTCAACATCGGCTACGGAACACAGGACAAGGACAAGCTCTCGACGGCGGTCTCCAATGTCAAGGTCAAAAAAACGGAAGCCCAGACTTACACCGACATGTATGAGTACCTGCGGGGCCGCGTCCCCGGCCTGATGGTGACCTCGGACAAGCGGATCATCATCCGGGGCATCGGCACGAATTCCGACAGCTTCGACCCGCTCATCCTGGTGGACGATGTGGAAACGACGGACCTCTCCGGCCTCAATCCGGCCGACGTCCAGTCCGTAGACGTCATCAAGGACGGCACCTCCGCCATCTACGGCATGCAGGGCGCCAACGGCGTGATCATCATCCGCACCGTCGGCAGCCACAACAACGAGTAGGCGATGAGACCCCTCTGCGCATTCCTCCTCCCGCTGGCTTGGCTGGCGGTCGGATGCGGGACTTCGGCGCGGGTCCCCGCTGACGACCAGGACGTGAACCTGGGCTATACCACCGTCAAGCAAAAGGAACTGACCTACTCGGTGTCCAACGTCGGCGTCAAGGAGAACGAAGCCTCGGCGTACCGGGATATCTACGAGTATCTGCAGGGACGTGTCGCCGGCGTGCAGGTCACCCCGGACAAGCGGATCATCATCCGCGGGGTCAATTCCATCAACGCCGGGGGCGATCCCCTGATCCTGGTGGACGGGGTAGAGACGCCGGATATTTCGGACCTCAATTTCCACGACATCAAATCCATCGATGTCCTGAAAGACGGGTCAGCGGCCATCTACGGTCTCCGCGGCGCCAACGGCGTGCTCCTGATCACAACGAAGCGCTGAGCGGACTGGAACGCAAAAAAGTGCGGGAACCCTGAGGTTTCCGCACTTTTTTATGGGTTGGCCCCAGCGGGCCGGACGGCTAGTACCGGTTCAGCGGGCGGCCGGCGGTCATCATATGGACCTTGCGGACGACGTCCTCGAGGACCTTGGCGTGCGCGGCGCGCTCGGCGAGCTGCTCCTCGGTGGGTTCCTTGGCGGTGAGGGCGGCGAAGTGCTCGTTGGAGGAGGCGAGAACGGTGTCGATGAGCTCGACGATGTCCAGCATGTCCTTCTCCACGAAGCCGCGGGAGGTGATGGCCGGGGTGCCGATGCGGAGGCCGGTGGTCTGGAAGGCGCTGCGGCTGTCGAACGGGACCATGTTCTTGTTCACGGTGATGTCGGCCTTCACGAGCTGGTTCTCGGCGAGACGGCCGGTCAGGTCCGGGAACTTGGTGCGGAGGTCGATGAGCATCAGGTGGTTGTCGGTACCGCCGGAGATGATCTTGTAGCCCCTGCGGACGAATTCGGCGCACATCGCGGCGGCGTTGGCGATGACCTGCTTCTGGTAGTCGACATATTCCGGCTGGGAGGCCTCGTAGAAGGCCACGGCCTTGGCGGCGATCACGTGCTCGAGCGGTCCGCCCTGGATGCCCGGGAACACGCTGGAGTTCAGGATGGCGCTCATCTTCTTGATCTCGCCCTTCGGGGTGGTGAGGCCCCAGGGGTTGTCGAAGTCCTTGCCCATCAGGATGATGCCGCCGCGCGGTCCGCGGAGGGTCTTGTGGGTGGTGGAGGTGACGATGTGCGCGTATTTGACCGGGTTCTTCAGGAGACCGGCGGCGATGAGGCCGGCGGTATGGGCCATGTCGATCCAGAGGATGGCGCCCACCTCGTCGGCGATCTTGCGCATACGTTCGTAGTCCCACTCGCGGGAGTAGGCGGAGGCGCCGCCGATGATGAGCTTGGGCTTGCACTCGAGGGCCTTGCGCTCCATCTCGTCATAGTCCACGCGGCCGGTTTCGGGGTTCAGGCCGTAGGCGACCGGCTTGTACAGGATGCCGGAGGCGTTCACGGGAGAACCGTGGGTGAGGTGGCCGCCCATCGACAGGTCCAGGCCCATGAAGACGTCGCCGGGACGCAGGCAGGCCATCGTGACCGCCATATTCGCCTGGGCGCCGGAGTGCGGCTGGACGTTGGCGTATTCGGCGTCGTAGAGCTTGCAGAGACGGTCGATGGCGATCTGCTCGATCTGGTCCACCACTTCGCAGCCGCCATAGTAGCGCTTGCCGGGATAGCCCTCGGCGTACTTGTTGGTGCAGATGGAGCCCATGGCGGCCATAACCTGGTCGGAGACATAGTTTTCGGAGGCGATGAGTTCGAGGCCGGAAGACTGGCGGTCTTTTTCTTTCTTGATCAGATCGAAGATCTGGAGGTCCTGTTTCATATCGTGTGTCTGGTTTTGACGCTGTTTGGTTTTTTGCGCCCACAAAGATAGGTTTTTTTCTTAACTTTGCCCCCATGAAAGACAGAAAACTTCTCAACATCGAACTGGGCCGGATTTCGGCCGCGGAGTATAAGGAACTTCCGCCTTCCGGACTCGTCGTCGTGCTGGACAACATCCGCAGCGCGCACAACGTGGGCAGCGCCTTCCGGACGGCCGATTCCTTCGGTATCGACAAAGTCTTTCTGTGCGGCATCTCCGCCGTTCCGCCCTCCGCCGAGATCCGCAAGTCGGCCCTAGGCGCCGAGGACGCCGTGCCGTGGGAGCATTTCGACGACACGATGGACGCCCTCGCCGCCCTGCGCGCTGAAGGCTTCTCGCTGGTGGCGGTGGAGCAGACGGTCCATTCGCGCAAGCTCGGCCAGGACTTCCGCCGCGAGCCGGGCCTCAAGTACGCCCTCGTCTTCGGCAACGAGGTCTACGGCGTCCGCCAGGATGTCGTGGACGCCTGCGACCTCTCCCTGGAAATTCCCCAGTACGGCACCAAGCATTCGCTGAACGTCTCCGTCTCCGTCGGGGTGGTCCTTTGGGACTTCGTCCGGGGGTAGTCTCCGTAACTGTTTGGCAATCAACGCGATGATGCTCCGCTGGTGCGCCAGTGGACAACTATACGATTGATAGTCAAGCTGTTGAGGTGGAGGTTTTCCGGATTATTTGCTATCTTTATCGTCCCAGACCATCCAGCAATGAAAAAGATCCTTCTCTTCCTCGTGAGCGTCACGCTCTGCCTGGACAGCCTCGCCGGCGGCGTCAAGGCCGGCCCGTGGGTGTCCGAGGCCCGGACCGACCGGGTCACCATCCTCTGGACCAGCGACGGGCCCGGAATGGCCTATGTCGAACTGGCCGACGGCACCAAGATTTGGGAAACCTACGCCGGCCGGCGGGTCTTCCACCGGCTGCACCGCGTCCGCATCGACGGGCTCCAGCCCGGGGCGACGCTCCGGTACCGCGTCGGCGGGCAGGAACTTGCCGACGATTCCGATGCGCGGAATCCCCGGTTCGGAGACTTTTACGAAGGGGAATGGCACACCGTCCGCACCTTCGACCCGAAGGCCGCAGAGTGCCGTTTTTCCGTGTTCAATGACATCCATATGCGGACGCAGTGGTACGAGTCCCTCGCCGCGCAGGTGGATTCCGCCTCGACGGATTTCCTGTTCCTGAACGGCGACATCACATCGGCGGGGAACTACGTGCTGGACACCCTGGTCCATTATGCCATCGAGCCGCTGGGGAACCTTCCCGCCGGGATTCCGCTCCTGTTCGGGCGCGGTAACCACGAGGGCCGCGGCAACAGCGTGGAACTGTTCGCCGACGTGTACCCGAACGCCGATCCGGCGCCGTTCTACTACACCTTCCGCCAGGGTCCCGTCGCCTTCATCGTCTTCGACGCGGGGGAGACCGGCCGGAGCCGCTCCGTGCTGTACAGCGGCAAGGACGTGTATGAGGAGTACCTGAACGAGCAGATCGAATGGGGGAAGCAAGCGATGCGCGAGCCCCTGTTCCGGAAGGCGCCCGTCAAGGTGTGCCTGCTGCACGTCCCGATGATCGACCACCCCAACAAGAACGACTACCACCTCCAGCGCTGGCTGAACGTGCATATGGTGCCGATGCTGAACAAGGCGGGCATCGATCTGATGATCGGCGCGGACCTGCACACGCAGATGTACTGCGAGCCCGAGTCCATGCACAACGACTTCCCGATCTTCGTGAACAACGAAGCCCGCCGGCTGGACGTCGTCTACTCCCACGGCTTCCTCACCCTCCGCTCCTTCCACCCGACCGGAAGGCTGGAATTCGAGAAGACTATTAAACCCTAGCCCTATGGACAATGAAATACTGCGGGCGCTGCGAGAGCGCCGGAGCTGCCGGAGCTACAAGCCGGAGCAGATTACGGACGACGAACTCGAGACCGTCCTCGAGGCGGGTACCTGGGCCCCGACCGCGAAGGGCCTCCAGGACCCCTGGATCGTGGCTGTGCAGAACCCGGAACTCCTGAAGAAGATTTCCCGGATGAACGCGGCGGTATGGGGCCGGGATATCGATCCCTTCTACGGCGCGCCCACCTACGTGCTGGTGTTCGGCTCCGATCCGGCCGTTTGGGCGAACTCCGTCCCCGATGGCTCGCTCGTGCTCGGCAACATGATGAATGCCGCCCATGCCATCGGCCTGGGCTCCTGCTGGATCAACCGCGAACGTGAAATGTTCGCCACCGACGAAGGCAAGGCCCTGATGCAGGAACTCGGCCTCCCGGAAGGCCTCATCGGCATCGGCGCCCTCTCCCTCGGCTATCCCGCCGCCCCTCCCCGCGACCCGAAGCCCCGCAAGGAGAACTATTGGCGGGTGGTGAAATAACCCAATTCCCGCTAGTGCCAACTGCGACCGCGTTCTAGCCCATGTGCCCGGTCATGCCCGGTGTCTCGCGTGGCTGAGAAACTATCCAGCACGCGTGACGGAACAAAAACGCCCCGAAACGTTCCCTCAGCCGTGCTGGAGCACGCCGCGGGGAACAAAAACGGGGCAAAACGTTCCCGAGACTGTGCCGCGAGGCATCCCGGGCGCAAATCTAGCCCTTTCTGTGCCCGAAAAAAAAGCCAGCCCCGGACGAGGCTGGCTTTTGGTTGTGTCGCGCTTTCGCTTACGCGTTCGGGTTCTGCTTGATCTCGGCCTGGGCGGCGGCGAGACGGGCGTGAAAATCAACCACTTACGTTCTCGCTGTAAACATACTGTAAACAACGCCTTAAAAACAGCCGTTCGCTCGTGCTTCCAGTATCTCTGGTTCTTGTGTTTGTCAATAACAAAGGTCGTCAATCTCCCTGAAGAATCCAAGATGGCCTTGTCGCTTTTTTCAGAAAGTGAGGATGTAATAGGATGGGGGAGATGGAAGGATTTCGGTTCTTCAATAAGCCTGGATGCTGCGTATTCGTTCATATATTGAACCGTTACCCTGTCATCGACCTCGATTTATTAGGTGGTTACATGCTCACGTTATTATGAATCGATGTGAGACTTTATTTCCTACCTTATTAATCAGCGTGGATACGATACTGCAACCAAGAAAAACAATCCATCAGAATGTGCTTCGTTTTCTTTTTTTCCGTAATTTTGCGAATCAACGCTAACCGCATATGAAGAACGCACCCATCCAATCGAGGCAGGACTACCAGACTCCTTCCTTGAGACTTATCGACACGAACCTGGAATATAACCTTCTCGCCTCGAACCTCGAGCCCATTGGCGGCGGAGACGATCCTGATATTGATTGGTGAAAACGAACGCGAAATGAAACGTTTTGCATTTTACCTTGGAATTATCACGGCTCTGGTGGCATCTTGCTCCACCCAGGAGGATGATAAGATCCCTCAGCAGGATGATTTGATGTTTTATGCATCCCTGGAGCAGCCAGCCGAAGAAGAGGGAACCAGACTCTATGCCGACGATGATCTTCACCTCCGCTGGAACGCTGACGACCGGATTTCCATCTTCAACAGGAATACCTACAATCAGCAGTACCGGTTCACGCGCGAGACCGGTGACAATGCCGGCGGTTTTGACAAAGTGGCAGGGCCTGAGTTCATGACCGGAAACGAGATTTCCCATATCGTGGCCGTTTATCCTTACCTGTCCTACACAAGAATATCCGAGTCCGAAACCATCACCCTGACTTTGCCCACCGAACAGCACTATGCCGAGAACACCTTTGGTCTTGGTGCCAATACGATGGTTTCCGTTACGGACGATGGCTTCCTTCGATTCAAAAATGTCGGAGGGTATCTGCGGCTCCGCCTGTATGGTGACGGACTTTCATTGTCCTCCATTACGCTGAAAGGCAACAACGGCGAGAAACTGGCAGGAAAGGCGACGGTGACGATGCAGCCGGACGGAATTCCCATAGTTACACTGGCGGAGGATGCCACGAACCAGATTACCCTGGTATGTGACACTCCCGTGACATTGGGAGCGACAGCCGAGGAAGGCAAAGACTTCTGGCTCGTCGTCCCTCCTGTGACATTCAGCAAGGGGTTCACGATCTCGGTCGCCGGCACCGGCAATATTTTTGAAAAGTCCACGGGAAAGTCCGTAACCATCGAGCGGAGCAAACTTTCCAAGATGTCGCCCCTGGAGATAGAAATAGGGACTTCAGTCGAACCCGTTCCACAAGCCATTGACCTGGGACTGCCCTCTGGGCTGAAATGGGCATCGTTCAACCTGGGAGCATCAAGGCCGGAAGAATACGGTAACTACTATGCCTGGGGAGAAACCCAGACAAAAACCGATTACTCCTATAGCTCCTACAAATGGTGCAATGGGGATTATCTGATGACCAAATACTGCCCAGTCGACAAAACAGATTTTTGGAACGGCGCAGGATCCCCGGACGGTAAGACAGTCCTGGACCCGAAGGACGATGCGGCACGTATGAATCTCGGAGGAAAATGGAGAATACCGGCAGACTGGGAATGGGAGGAATTAAGGGAGCATTGCACTTGGACTTGGACTACACAGAGGGGAATAAAAGGTCAATTGGTTACTGCCAAGAACGGTAACAGCATCTTCCTTCCCGCCGCTGGCGGAAGGATTGAGTCCGGCTCATGGAATGCCGGTTCCTTTGGTTACTACTGGGAATCATCCATTTCTTTAAGATTCCCGACCAGTGCGCGGGCAGCCGCCTTCGGCTCCAATATTGTCGGTTGGGACAACAACGCCCGTATCTATGGGAACTCGATTCGTCCAGTCCAGGGAGACCGCCCTGTGAGCGTTTCCAAGGTCGTCCTTTCTCAGGACGTGTTAGAGCTTCAAAGGGGAGAAACTACGACATTGACAGCCACGGTCTTCCCTGAAAACGCTTCATGCCGTGCGGTGACGTGGAAAAGCAGCGATGAATCCATAGCGACTGTTTCTCCCTCCGGGGTTGTGACTGCTGTGAGCAATGGTACGGTGACGATCACTTGTACAACCGTGAATGTGGGCTATTCTGCATCCTGTACCGTTTCGGTATCAGGTCCGCCCGAAGCCGTCTATCTGGGCCTTTCCGTCAAGTGGGCCTCTTTCAACCTGGGTGCCTTGAAGCCGGAGGAGTATGGTGATTACTATGCTTGGGGCGAGACAGAGCCCCATTATATCAGTCTCGACCCGTTGATTTGGAAAGAAGGGAAGGAGGCCGGGTATGAGTGGGCTTCATACAAGTGGTGTATGGGTTCTGGCAATTCACTGACCAAGTATTGTGGGACGTCTTCTTACGGAGATAATGGCTTCGTGGATGGGAAGATGGTTTTGGCTCCGGAGGACGATGCGGCACATGTGAATCTCGGAGAGAACTGGCGCATTCCGACCGATGCGGAGTGGAGTGAGTTAAGGTCAAGGTGTACCTGGGAGTGGACAACGGAGAATGGCGTAAACGGTTTCAAAGTGACGAGCATTAACGGCAACAGTATTTTCCTTCCTGCCGCTGGCGTGATATCCGGCACCAGGGTTTCCAGCGGCGGATCTGGAGGCACCTATTGGTCTTCCACCCTCCCTCCGGATTATCCGAACTTTGCCGGGATGCTGAGCTTTTACGACGGTGATATCGAATACGTCAGTGGACTCGAACGCTACATTGGCTTTTCTATTCGTCCCGTTTATGATCAATAAAGAACTCATGAGACGCATAACATTGTTCCTTGGACTAGCCACCGCGTTGGTGGCATCCTGTTCCATCCAGGAAGAGAACTTCGAAACGCCCGGTCAGAAGGATGTGGTTTTCTATGCATCTTTCGAGCAGCCCGGTGACGGGGATACGAAAGTCTATGCCAACGAGGACCTTCTCCTCCGCTGGACCGCCGACGACCGGATTTCCATCTTCAACAAGAACACCTACAACCAGCAGTATCGGTTCGCGGGTGAGACGGGAGACAATGCTGGCGGTTTTGACAAGGTGGCCGGGTCTGAATTCTCGACCGGGAACGCGATTTCCCATGTCGTGTCGGTTTATCCTTACCAGTCGACCACAAAGATCTCCGAATCCGAGTCCCTTACCTTGACCCTCCCCGCCGAACAGCACTATGCCGAGAACTCCTTCGGCCCGGGAGCAAGCACGATGGTTTCCGTTACGGCGGACAATTTCCTCCAGTACAAGACCGTCGGCGGATACCTTCGTCTCCGCCTTTATGGCGATGGCGTTTCGGTATCTTCCATTACGCTGAAGGGAAACAACGGCGAGAAACTGGCAGGCAAGGCGACGGTGACGATGCCTTTGGACGGGACGCCCACAGTCACTCTGGCGGAGGATGCCACGGACCAGATTTCCCTGACTTGCGACACTCCCGTGGCTTTGGGAGCGACAGCAGAGGAAAGCAAAGACTTCTGGCTCGTCGTTCCTCCCGTAACTTTTAGCAAGGGTTTCACGGTCACTGTTTCCGGCAAAGGAGGCGTTTTTGAAAAATCCACGGAAAAGACCGTGACCGTCGAACGGAACAAGCTGTCCAAGATGGCTCCGATTGAAGTGGGACTCACGCCCACGCAACCCAGGAACATTATCTATTATACGAGCACGGATGGCACCGTGGTTACTCCCAATAATTATAATAATCAATTCGGGGCAAACATCCTGTCAAACGAATATGTCAATGGAGTGGGAATCATCACCTTTGATGGAGATGTGACAAGTATTGGGGTTAACGCTTTCTCTTCGTGTTCAACTCTAACTAGCATAACGATTCCGGATGGAGTGACAAGTATCGGAGATTATGCTTTCAACCACTGTTCGAGCCTAACAAGTTTCACAATTCCAGAAGGAGTAACGAGTATTGGGGTATGTGCATTCGTAAATTGTTCCTCCCTAATGTCCTTCAGCGGCAAGTTTTCCAGTACAGATGGGCTGTTTCTGATTGATTCTGGAAGTCTTGTTGCCGTAGCGATGGCTGCAATAAATGGAGATATTAAGATTCCGGAAGGAGTGACAAGCATTGGGATGGGCGCATTCTCTGGGTGCAAGAGTCTAACCAGCATAACGATTCCAAAGGGCGTGACAAGTATCGGGAATACAGCTTTTAGTAACTGCACAAGCCTTACAACCATCACAATCCCGGACAGTGTGACAAGTATCGGGGATTGGGCTTTCAACTACTGTTCAAGCCTTACAACCATCACAATCCCGGACAGTGTGACAAGTATCGGGGATTGGACTTTCAACTACTGTTCAAGCCTTACAAGTTTCACAATTCCAGAAGGAGTAACGAGTATTGGGAGTCATACCTTTTTCTCATGTAGTAGTCTTACCAGCATAACGATTCCGGACAGAGTGACGAGTATCAAGATGCAGGCATTCGATAATTGCTCAAGTCTCACCTGCATCACAGTTAAACCGGACGTGCCACCAACTGGACAGTACTATATGTTCAGCAACACCAATATGTGTCCAATCTATGTCCCTGCCGGTAGTATTGATGCATATAAATCAGCACGGTATTGGAGCGAATATGCCGACCGGATTCAAGCTATCCCTTCGTCTTCATATTCCGTTCCTGTTCCCGAAGCCGTCGACCTTGGCCTTCCTTCTGGTCTCAAGTGGGCATCGTTCAACCTTGGTGCAACAAAGCCAGAAGAGTATGGCGATTATTATGCATGGGGCGAAACGGAACCCAAGGAATTGTATGACTGGTCAACCTACAATTGGTCGAACAAGTATGGTTCGTGGAATGATGACATTTCTGATTAATTGATTCTTGATCTCGAAGACGATGTAGTACACGTTAAATTTGGCGGCAACTGGCGGATGCCGACAGAAGCAGAAATCAATGACCTGATAAACCAGTGTACATGGACGTGGACAACCAAGAACGGAATCACGGGTTACGAAGTAACGAGCACAGTTAATTCAAATAGCATATTCCTTCCTTCTGCCGGAGGTATAACGGGTGATAGTCTCTTAAATGTGGGTATTAGTGGTTACTTCTGTTCTTCTTCTCGCAGTCCGAACCATTCGACAGAAGTGTGGTATGTAAAATACTCCCAAGATAATGTTTATTTAGGATTTGCTCTTCGCTGCTATGGTTACACAGTCCGTCCAGTTACAGAATAATGGCGACGAACAGTACCACTATCAGGACCTTCACTTCATCGGTGTGGGTCCTTTTTCATTGTACCATCCTTTGGCTATATCTCAGGTTATCTTCGCCTCCGATATGACCACCTATTACTGCCATAACCTTGAAGAAGCTTTGAGACGAGCCAAAGCAGCCGGTAAAAGACCTGGTTGCAGATATTGTGGGATATTTCTTAAGAATGGGAAAAAAGGATTTGCAGTTTACAGGGAAGGAATAGTGATTGAACAGTATTCGGTTATTGGTGTAATGAGTAACTTTGAACAATTGGGAGATAATCGCTATATTTAGGCAGATAAAACAATGGAAGAGATGAATAAACGAATACGAAGCATTCTCGTCGCCACTGGAATTCTGGGTCTCTGCCTCGCTTTACTCCTTGGCTTCTATTATCTCATCTTCGGAAACCAGGCAACCACCCCAGACCAAATTGCCAGAAAAGTGGGATTAAGATTGCCGGCATATCAGATCACCAAGACAGATGACAATATGGACCGTACGGCTTCTTCGTGGTCTGACTACTTCTACGAGATTGAGTTTGACAAGCCTCTGCCTGAGAAGTTCCTTCAGAAGGTCGAGAAACTCAAAAACTGTACTCGCGAGGGAAACACATACAAGATCGAGAAAGAATCTCCTGACGAGTGGGCTGGTTGTATTATTCTTTATCTAGAGGAGAACAGAGCAACCTTGGAATATACATTCCGAGATGGATTGTTTTGATTCCACACATATTAATGAGCATCTCTCTATTATGAATTGAGATGTGTATTATCTCAACATTGTTAATAACCTTATTATTGTTTGCCATATGAGTTTTGAAGATGATATGATTGAAGAAGGGTTCAGTAATGAACAAGATTATTTGGATCATATCTGCAATAAGGCGGATTCTCGATCCCATTTTGAAGATGAGGAAGAGAAGGAAGATCAAAGGAATCGTGAACGTAAAGAATATGAATCTCGTGTACGATACAATAGAAAACTCCATCATTGGAAAGAGTTACAAAATGAGAGTGTTCGGTTATGGGGCATCATATGGGCTTTTAACAAAAAGAATAATCTCTATCTACGGAATGATGATTTAGTATCTGATGAAGGAATCTGGTGGGTATTGTGGAAGAGGAGTGCGGACACATTTGCTAGATGGAAAGAGAATAACAAAGAGTTGATTGAAAAAGTCTTTAAAGAAAGGATAATAACGACTTTTGAAGAGTATTGTCAGAATAATGAGATCAAAGACGTCTATAGTCTTTATCATCGATTTATTGAGAGTAATAACACTGGGAATCGGGCTTATCCTAAATCTATAAATAGTGCCTTCTCTTTAGACGCTTTTATCCAGAGCATACAGCGAGGGGATATGAAATGTATCCAGTTTTTATATCGAGAGGATACTCCTATTAGGAGGATACTCAAACAGAATACGGACAATGCCTATTTCTCTTGGCTATCAAGTCGTTTTTCTTTGTCGGAAATGATTGAGTCCGGTGTTCTTGATACTCATCATCCGCTTTATACCGCTTTTGGCGATAAACAGTATCGAGATATTCTTAACAAGAACATTAAAGCAGACTGTTGGCCAAAATGGGAAGCCCCCAAGGGTGTTTGTCCAATTGTTTATGGGATTGATAATACATTTTCATATTATGATGATTTGCTGTGTTATCACGAATATGTTCATGAGTTAATTGAAGAACTCTATCCCGATGAGGATTCTATGTAGATAGTATTGATAATAACCCTGCGTCTAGATATGAATGATTTTCTTAAGACTTTGTTGTATACGCTTTTGTTTATATCGTGTATTCCGGTTATCGACTACTACAGTTACGCTAAAGATTATCGAAGAAAGATTCAGAGGATTGCGATGAATCATTTTGATGAACTGATTTCCGTTCTTGGCAGTGAACCAGATCGATGGGGATACTATCTCACAAATGATGAACATGAGAAAGGAGATATGTTGATAGATTTGGGCATAGATTTATCCTCAAAAAAAAGACAGTTCCTCATCATCAATTTCCGACAGAAGTGCCCAGATGGAAGAGGTTTGAGAAAGGAAGCTAAATATCTATATCAAGAAATGAAAGTTTACGGTTAATTATCTGCAGTTGAAAACTAAGAGACGCCTTCTAAGAACGGTCACCCCTTCCGAGATGACCGTGGGCAGACGGGCCTGCGCGTCAAATGACGCAAGTGATACAAATATAGCAAAAATAAAGGCAGACACTCTTTCGAATGACTGCCAGTTGGCCGGTTTTTCTTAGATGCGGGGCACAGAAGCTTCATTTTCTGTGTGGTCTAATTCAAAGATATATTTTTATCAGGAAATGCGTATATTTGTAGATACACTGAAACAACGGCAATCATAGAAACGGGAACGAGGCAACAGAAAGCGGGTAAAGGCCTCGCTGTCCTCGAAGCCTACGGTTTCCCTAAGGACGCAAGCGAGTTGGAGATTGTAGCCCGGCTGTTCAAGATGTACCAGGAATTGACGATCATTAAATAGTTTCTGCAATGAAAAAGTGGCTTTCAATCATATTTGTACTGACTATCTCATCGGTTCTACATGCACAAGCTATTTCTGCCGACCAGCTTATCCCCAGTGGTCTCAGATCAATATCGACAACAGGAATCACTGTTGACATAGGTGGAGGCAACTACAGGCTTTCTCTCAATGCCGCTTCTGGAGAAGGAGAAGAGTTATGGGGGCTGGTTGTTGGATCTGATTATTATATGGCCGAAAACACGGAACTTTTAATGAAAATGGATAACTATGAGATAATCCATCTTGTCGCTGACCGCGTGAATGTTTCAGCTCTCACTACTCCTGATCATTTTACAACGTACCATATTGGCGGAATCAGTGAGACTTTTGTTGAGCCGGGAGGAGAAAGGGATTATTATGTTTCCATTTTCAGGCTTTCAGATGACCAAGTATCGCTTTTGGAAGACCACGCTATCAAGAAGATGCGTATCTCGCTGGGGCAGTCATACTTGGAAAAATCGTCTGGCCTGAAGAGACTCAGCAGATGGTTGTCCAAGAGCGTTTCATTAATCCGCGAAAGGAGGCTGAAACCTTTGGGCGATCACAAAAGCATCACTGACGGTTTTTAAGAATAGCGGTTTCGTTTCTTGGCAATAATCAAATAAACGATCACCCTGAAGGATGATCGGTTTGATAATGTGGCCAGTGATTAGTGAGTGGATGTTTAGAGCCAACCGTCAAGTTTATCTTCAATTGACCTGATATCCCGTTCAATATCGTAAGCGTCACACCATCCATTCTGGAAAGAACTAAAATCTCTTTTGAGTTTATTCACGGCATCTTTTGCCCTGTCAATAATATCTTCTTGTTGGCTTGACTTGCTGTTTTGCACTTCGTATGAGAACTGTGCGTCATTATAATCGTCGAGTAAACTATTATACTTGTCAACAAGGGTATTATATTTCTCGACAAGAGTTTGATTGTCTTCTTGTAAACTCTTGACCTGCTCTTCTACAAGCTCTTTTTGGTATTCTAATAATTCGTATTTATTCTTGGGAACGCAAGATGAGCATGCTAGAGTAATTACCCCAATGGTGATGAAAGACAACTTATTCATGCTAAAATGCTTTTTGCACAAAAATAGAAAAAAACTCATAGATAATATAATCTGTTTTTCAAATACTGCGAAAGCCACATTTTACCTATTTCAATTACCCCGAGACATCCTTCCCGCGTAATTAATCACCCCGAAAACATGTAAACGAGATAAAAAAAGAGAGGTCATCCCTTTTATTCCAGGAGATCACTCTCCTGGAATGTTCAAAAAATAACGATCACCCCGAAGGATGATCGTTAATAGTTTTGGCCTTAAATGAGGTAAGATAATATACGTAATTGGCATCTTGGATTAAAAACCTTCAGTTACTGCCAAGTAGAGCATCCATAAAAGCACGGGACCAGCAGTGCAAGCGATTAGTGCGATTGTTTTTCCTTTGCTAAATTCACTATACTCTTCAGTAAGATTTGTATTGACTTTGTAGCAATTCCCACGATTGTTAACATAAAACTGAACGTAATCAGTACTTGTTGTTGTATAAGTTCCAGGGGTATAGGTCCCATTGAAAATATCTACATTAGTAGCTACAGCTTGAGACAAAGCGGAGGTCTTCTCATATATCAAAATCTGCCCTCCATTGCCATCAGATGTGGTCCTAGAGGGGGCACCCATGGCAGAGACAATGTAATTGTGAGACTTGCCTACAAAATCATTCGAAATCTTTGGCTGCAGAGAAACCGTGTACCATGTTCTGCATGATACCGCGGAAAGAAGGATAATAAATAAAAAGAGAGTCTTTTTCATGGCGTAAGGGGTTTTTATTTGACTTTTATCAGAACGACATAAGGGGATAGCTTCTTGATCTTTTCAGGAAGGGAGAAGCTGGAAATGCTATTATTTGTTGGCGTTAAGATTCTAACTGGAGCTGACTCTATTAGATTTCTAAGATAAGAAGCTTTGATCGCATAGCCGACATTCTGAGCGTCTGGTACGATAGCATTGGTAATACCAATCAAACAACCGTCTTTTGAAAATAAGGGGCCTCCACTGTTCCCCGGTTGAATGGGGGCAGAGATTTGGTACGTCGTGATGTCTCCTTGATACCCGCTTTTTGAACTGATGATACCATCAGTCACTTTTAATTCTTCTCCAAGCACGTTCGACATAGGATACCCTAGGGCAAAAACCCCTGTCCCAACATCTTTTACAGAATAAGCGATTGAAAAAGGAGGCGTTGAAATGGAGAACGAAGAATCTGAAATTCTAAGAATGGATATGTCATTTTGTTTGTCGGAAATTACAACTTCTGCACTATGCTTAACAACATTGCCTCTTTCATTTATGAAAACATCAATGACTCTTGCTCCATCGATAACATGATAATTAGTAACAAGAAAACCGTCTCTATTAAGAATGAAGCCTGACCCACTGGCAAAATAGTCCTCTCCATCCCGCTCTTGTCCGATGCCGGGAAAGTACTTTTTTGAGAAATAGTCTACCCTTATTGCGTAATATGTTATACTATGCGAAGGATCATATTCGTATTCTGTTGATATTGCCATAACTGTATCGTTAAGATACCAAATGAAGGCAGTCTCGTCTTGTTCCGAGGGCTTCCCATATGTCCGATAAAGCTTTTTTAATTTAGATTCGTAGTAGTCGAGCATATTGTTTTCATTGTATGCTGGGCCATATGGAGAAAAAGTAAATCGAGCATATTGGTATGATACAGCAGCAACCTTGTCATCTTTGAATGACATATAAATAGTATTCTGATAATTATCGTTTCTTGTGGCATCCGCTTCTCTGTCGCGAGCAACCCAATCCCAGTACTGATTACCTTCAGCGATATCCTTCTCTAAAACCGGATATTCCCTTTGAGCTATGACTTGTGCGGCACTACTATCACCACCAATTTCTATCCCGGTAATAGTTCTTGTTTGAGAATAAAGATTAAGTGTCCAGGACAGCAGAACCATAGATATGATTCCGACCAATCTAGTATGATGAAATGCCTTGCGCATTAATAACAACTTTTTCCCTCGCTCCAAAGGGAAATGCCCATAAAGAAAGTGTGGAGCAATTCGTTTATCTGGGAGAGGCTCTGGACAGCCCTGCATCAAATAAACAAAACTCCACACCCGTATGGATATGCCGGAGAGGCAAGTTTTCCATACAAGTGATGAATGCTTTGCTTATCCTCGATGCAAAAGAAATTGTCCAGATTTCTCCCAAGGATAAAAGCGAAACACTTTCATCTAATATGTCTGCCAAGAGAATGCTCCCTTGACAGTTGCAAATATAAAAAATGATTCCGAAAAACGGTGTTGAATGCTTGATTTATTAGCCCTGCAACATGCAATCCTCCTCAATAAAAACCCCTAAACACCCTTCCCGCATATTTAATCAACCCGAAATCATGTAAACGAGGTAAAAAAAGAACCCGGATACAGTGTTTCAGCGTAATTAATCTACTGGAAACACTGCATCACGGGTCATTGAATTGTCAAAACAGAGTATTAATGGTTTTTTTTATTATTTTTGTATCTAACAAAACAAAGATATGAAAACAGCGGTACAGTTAAAACTAGAGGCTTGGTGGCATGATTTTAAGTCTGAGTTTGTTGGGAAGACAATTCAACTCGGAAAGAATCAGTTAGGTCTTCCTCTTGTCCAAAGAGAGTATGCTAATCAAAATGTTAACCCCAATGCGAAGCAGTCTATTCTAAAGGGGTGTCCAGTTAATGCAATACCTTACATCGAAATAACTCCGCTTTATCGGTCTTTGGTTCCGGACAAACCCGGAATTCTATTTGTAAACTGTAATCCTTCTGGCACAGATTATAAGCATTACAAAGAGTATTACGAACAGAACGGTTCTAATACGCAGGACATATTTGTTTATGATAAGGAGGATAACTCCTATTTCAATGCGGCCAAGAAGTTCGCCAAAGATGCAGGTGTCTCCATCAATGAGTCAAACTTGGATGGCAACTACGCAATGATAGATATCTTCCCCCTTGTCATTCAGAACCAGGCTGTCCTGAAGGAGGCTTATTATAATGCGCCAGAGGATCGAAGAAAAGCCTTTACTGAGTTGCTGAATATTTTCATTGACAACGTGCTCCAAATCAAGCCAAAAGTCATCGTCGCGACTAATGCATTTGTAAAAGACCTTCTCACCAGTGACAATGATAATTCCCTGAGAAGGCTCAATCTGCTGAAAGCAACTTATGAAGGAGATGAATTCGTGCGATACAAAATTGAAATCCAAGATTTTACATCTACTCTCTTTTGTGGCGGAATGATTGCTGGCGGTCATCAAATGGACACTGAGAGCAGAAACCGCTTGAACCGGGATGTGAGGCATTTCTTTTCAGGGGACCCTATCCCTATCGCTTGATTCGTATAAACCATTAAAGAATAAAGGCCCCTGGATTACTCCAGAGGCCTTTGTCGTTTGATTCATCTGCTAGAACAGCATGTAAAGAGGATAGGTGCAGAAGCCTGAAGCAGCTTTGACACCCATGTCGATTCCGAGGTTCTTCTTCCTGAGCCATTTGCCTATTCCTGGCATGTTGTTCTCGTCCAGGAAGGCGAGAGTGTCGGACTGGAGAGGGTGATTCAGGTTCACCGTGATGCACCCGTAGAGCTCGCCATCCTCCTTGAACATAAGGACGGCAAGCGTTCCATTGTTGCGGTATTCCTCCTTCTGGAGATACACCTTGGTTCCGTTGTAGTCGTACGTTTTCATTGTATTGATATGATTAGAGGGTTTCGACCTTGGTGGCGATGATGTGGTGGACCGTTACAGACTCGCCTGTCACTTTCCTGCGTTGCCTCACGCGAAGCCTTCCGACGATGTGGACGGTATTCCCGACTCCCAGTTGTTCGAGGTTCTTGATTTCATCGCTTTCCCACGCTGTTACGATGCCAGGTGGCTTCGATGGTCTTGCAGCCGTCCTGTGCGAAGTATTCGGATTTAGAGAAGATGATGAGTTTTCCAGCCTTTGTGGTGTCAATGACGTGGACAGTAATGCTCCAGAGAGTTCTGGTAAGATTGATTCTGTTCAAATCCCCTCCTCCCACAGAAAAAAGTGCGCTCCGCCATCTCTTCGCACTTATTTTTGCCTTGTGGCTCGACAAAAGTGCGAAACTACCCGGTTTTGCACTTCTTTCCCTCCGGCGCCTGCGTTCTTACCCATGTGCCCTAGATTGCCCGGTGGCTCGCGTGGCTGTGAAACTGTCCGGCACGCGTGAAGTGACAATAATGCCCCGAAACGTTCCCTCAGCCGTGCTGGAGCACGCGGCAGGGTACAAAAACGGGGCAAAACGTTCCCGAAGCTGTGCTTCGGGGCATCCCGGGCGCAAATCAAGCCTTTTTTGCGCCCGAAAAAAAAGCCAGCCCCGGTCGGAGGCTGGCTTTTGGTTATGGATTCCTTCGCTTGCGCTCGGAATGACAAGGAACGACCGCTCGGAATGACAGGTCCTTACGCGTTCGGGTTCTGCTTGATCTCGGCCTGGGCGGCGGCGAGGCGGGCGAT
>CAMNGM010000004.1 GCA_946538425.1 uncultured Bacteroidales bacterium
TCGCCCACTCCTGCTTCCAGTATGCCCTGTCCGTGAAGCAGACCATCTGGTTCGCCACCAAGGACACCATCTCCAAGAAGTACGACGGCCGCTTCAAGGCCATCTTCGACGAGGTGTTCCAGGAGTACAAGGAGAAGTTCGAGGCCGCCGGCATCGAGTACTTCTACACCCTCATCGACGACGCCGTGGCGCGTGTGATGCGCTCCGAGGGCGGCTTCATCTGGGCCTGCAAGAACTACGACGGCGACGTGATGTCCGACATGGTCTCCACCGCCTTCGGTTCCCTGGCGATGATGACCTCCGTCCTGGTGAGCCCGGACGGCAAGTACGAGTACGAGGCCGCCCACGGCACCGTGACGCGCCACTACTACAAGTACCTGAAGGGCGAAGAGACCTCCACGAACCCGATCGCGACGATCTTCGCGTGGAGCGGCGCCTTCCGCAAGCGCGGCGAGATGGACAATCTCCCCGAGCTCGTGAACTATGCCGACCAGCTTGAGGGCGCCTGCTTCGACACCCTCAACGAAGGCCTCGCCACCAAGGACCTCGTGAACCTGATGGAAGGCGTCACCCCGAAGTGCCTCACTTCCGCCGAGTTCCTCGCCGCGATCCGCGAACGCCTCGCCAAGCGCCTGGGCGCGTAAGCATGTTCTGAGGAGGGCTCCGCCTTCCTCTGTCATTCCGAGGAGGGCTTTGCCTTCCTCTGTCATTCCGAGGAGGTCGAAGACCGACGAAGGAATCTATTGAAAAAGGCTGGTATCTCTACCAGCCTTTTTTGATGTTTTCGGCCATCTCGTGGGCGAGGCGGGCGCGGGCCTCGACGGAGTACCAGGCGATGTGGGGGGTGAGGAAGATGCGCTCGGGGTGCTTCGCCTTCAGGAAGGGATGGTCCAGGGGGATGGGCTCCTTCTGGTAGACGTCGATGCCGATGCCGGCGATGCGGCCTTCGTCGACGGCGCGGACGAGGTCCGCCTCGACGGCGATGCCGCCGCGGCCGGTGTTCACGAGGTAGGCCGTCGGCTTCATCTTGCAGAGGCCCTCATAGTCGATGAGTCCGGCGGTGCGGTCGTTGTAGGGGGCGTGGATGCTGATGACATCGGCCTGCGCGAGGAGTTCGTCCAGGGAGACGGCCGGGTACTCCTTGCAGTGGTTGGTGCCGGAGGTGGAGTAGTAGATGACCTTCATCCCGAAGGCCGCGCCGATGGCGGCGACTTTCTGGCCGATGGCGCCCATCCCGACGATGCCGAGGGTTTTGCCGGAGACCTCGGTGAAGGGATGGTCCGCATCGACGTGGATGCTGCCGGCGCTGTAACGGCCGTCCTTCGCGTAGGCGTTGTAATGGAACGCGCGGCCGGCGAGGGCGAGGATGTGCATCCAGGCCGTCTGCGCGACCGATTCCGTGGAGTAGCCGGCGACGTTCCGGACGATGACCCCGCGCGCGTCGCAGAGGTTTACGTCGATGTTGTTGATGCCGGTTCCGGCCTCGCACACGAGCCTGAGTTTCGGGCACGCATCCAGGAAGGCCTGGTCCACGATGACCTTGTTCAGGAGGACGACATCGGCATCCGCGGCACGGGCGCGGGCCTCTTCGGCGGTGGAGGAGGGGTAGCAGACGAACTCGCCCAGGGCGGCGATCTCGTCCATCGACGCGTCGCCCATCGTGGCGGCGTCCAGGAAAACGATCTTCATATCAGATAAGGGTTTGTGGTACAAATATAGGATTTTTTTGTATCTTTGAACTATATAACCACGATCGGATGGACACGAAACAGGCATATGGACAGTTGATCCAGGCGCTCAAGAAGCAGCTGGACGCCGAGATGCCCCTTGCGAAGGAGGCTGACGACACCCTCGTCGCCAAGGGTCTCCTGGCCAATCCGGCCGAGGCCGCGGCGCTGTTCACCGCGTCCATCGACGGCTTCGTCGACCGGATCGCCCGCGAAGCCGCCGCGCCCGCGTACAACACGCACCGCTACACCGTCGCCCTGTATCAGCGTGACGACGAGGCCGCGCTCTGCGACGCGATCGCGGACCTCGGCTTCGCGCAGCTCCAGCGCAAGCCCGTGGTCAAGAAAGCCAAGCCGGCAGGGGAGTACGAGAACGCCGTGGCGTATGTGCTGGGCTTGTATACGTGCTTCGTGATCCTGTTGAGCGGCTGCGACGGCGCCTCCGCCGCCCCCGGCGGCTTCGGCCCCGAGGACTTCACCCGCCTCCACAAACGCGCCATCTACAACTACTACCTGAACCACAGTTCCCGCCAGATCCGCCATCTCTACGACACCGGCTGGCACGGAAAATACGCGCTTCGCAACATTTTTTATCCGTTAGGGTGATTATTTGAAAAATATTGCTACCTTTGCATTCCCAAACGGCGTTGAGCCGGTTGGTTTCACCACGGGGTATTAGCTCAGTTGGTAGAGCGATAGGTTCGCAATCTATAGGTCAGGGGTTCGAATCCCCTATGCTCCACAGAAAAAGGACAGCCGGCTGGCTGTCCTTTTTCTGTGGGGCATAGCCCTTTTCACCCCCGCCGCTTTGCGGCTGCCCCCAGGGGCGACACCCCCTCGGTCCCCCTGAAGGGGGAAGAGTCGGCCAAAGGCCTCCGAACCTGTAGGTGCCGATGAAGGCCATTCAAGTACGGCTGTGAAGGGGAGACAAGATATTTCAAAGATTATTCGTAACTTTGTATGTTTTCGCAAGAGAAGTTAGTAGAACGAACTTAACAGCAAGAAGGATGTCTGAGAATTTGCAAATATCGATGCGGGGCGTGGAGATGCCGGAGTCCCCGATCCGGAAGCTGGCGCCGCTCGCGTATGCGGCGCAGGACCGCGGGGTGAAGATCTATCGGCTCAACATCGGCCAGCCGGACCTGCCGACGCCGCCGAAGGCGCTCGAGGTGCTCAAGCACATTGACCGGAAAACCCTGGAATACAGCCCTTCCCAGGGGTATAGGTCGCTACGGCAGGCGCTGGTGAACTATTATGACCGGTACCAGATCAAGCTCCGGGCCGACGAGATCATCATCACCAGCGGCGGCAGCGAGGCCGTGTTGTTCGCGTTCCTGAGCTGCCTGAATCCGGGCGACGAGATCATCGTCCCCGAACCCGCGTATGCCAATTATATGTCCTTCGCGATCTCCGCCGGCGCCGTGATCCGGACGGTGGCGACCACCATCGACGAGGGTTTCTGCCTGCCGAAGGTCGAGAAGTTCGAGGAACTGATCAACGAGCGCACGAAGGCCATCCTCATCTGCAATCCCAACAACCCGACCGGCTACCTGTACACGCAGAAGGAAATGAACCGGATCCGGGATCTCGTGAAGAAATACAACCTGTACCTCTTCTCGGACGAGGTGTACCGCGAATTCATCTACACCGGCTCGCCGTACATATCGGCGATGCACCTGGAGGGGATCGAACAGAACGTCGTCCTCATCGACTCCGTGTCCAAGCGGTATTCCGAGTGCGGCATCCGCATCGGCGCGCTCATCACCAAGAACGCCGAGGTCCGGAAGACGGTGATGAAGTTCTGCCAGGCGCGCCTGTCGCCGCCGCTCATCGGCCAGCTCATCGCCGAGGCGTCCATCGAGGGCACCGAGCAGTACTCCCGCGAGGTCTACGACGAGTACGTCGAGCGCCGTAAGAGCCTGATCGACGGCGTGAACCGCATCCCCGGGTGCTACACGCCCGTGCCGATGGGCGCGTTCTACACCGTCGCCCAACTCCCGGTCGAGGACGCCGAGGACTTCTGCGCCTGGTGCCTCACCGACTTCTCCTGGAAGGACGAGAAGACTCCGGCCGACTGCGTCGGCGAGACCATCATGATGGCCCCCGCCGCCGGCTTCTATTCGACCCCGGGGATGGGCAAGAACCAGGTCCGCCTCGCCTACGTCCTGAACAAGCACGACATCCAGCGCTCGCTGTTCGTGTTGGCGCGCGCCCTGGAAGCGTATAACGCGCGGTAGGGGAGCTTCGTTACTATGACAGGTAACGAGCGAGGGGAAGGCAGCCGTCCATAACGACGGGAATTTTTGTATATTTGCAATCGTGAACAGTTAGTTGGTAGAAAAATCGTACTCCCCATTATGAAGGTCCTGAAATTCGGCGGCAGTTCCGTCGCCACGCCCGAGAGCATCAAGCAGGTCAAATCCATCGTGCAGTCCCAGGAGGATGTGGTCGTGGTCGTCGTGTCCGCGCTTGGCGGAGTGACGGATGAGCTCATCCGGATCTCCGCGCTGGCGGAATCGGCCGACGCGTCCTATCTGGAGAAGCTGCAGGCGCTGCGGAAGCGGCACACTGAGACGTGTGATGCGCTCGTGGAGGCCGGAAAGGGCGGGAAGCTGGTGCGGCTGGCCGTGGATTCCCTGCTCAACGAACTGGACAGCATCTGCCGGGGCGTATTCCTGCTGAAGGTGCTGCCGGAGAAGACGCGGGACCAGATCCTGAGCTTCGGCGAACGGCTTTCTTCGCTCATCGTGGCGGCCGCCGTGGGCAATGCCGAGCAGTACGATTCCCTGGACTTCATCCGGATGAAGGACGGCCTGGTGGACTTCGGGGAGACGAACCGGCTGGTCGCCGAGAAGTTCGCCGGATACGGGAAAGACAGCCCCGTGGCCATCGTCCCGGGATTCATCGCGCGGGACCAGGCGGGCGAGATCGCCACGCTGGGCCGCGGCGGGTCGGACTATACGGCCAGCATCCTCGCCGCCGCCCTGGACGCCTCCTTCCTGGAGATCTGGACCGATGTGGATGGCTTCATGTCGGCTGATCCCCGGATCATCGAGAGCGCCTACGTCATCGACGAACTCACCTACGAGGAGGCCACGGAGCTTTGTAACTTCGGCGCCAAGGTGGTGTATCCGCCCACCCTGTATCCCGTGTGCCTGAAGAAGATCCCCATCCTGGTCAAGAATACGTTCAACCCGTCGGCGCCGGGATCGCTGATCCGCGAGCCCGTTCCGGGGCAGAAGGACCAGCGGGTGATCAAGGGCATCTCGTCCATCGACAATATCTCGCTCATCACCCTTTCCGCGACCTCGATGGTGGGAATCATCGGCGTGGACCAGCGTATTTTCACGGCGTTGGCCCAGGAGAGCATCAACGTGTTCCTCGTGAGCCAGTCGGCCTCCGAGACGGGCATTTCCATCGGCGTCAGCGCGACGGACGCCGTCAAGGCCTGCCGCGTGCTGTCCGAGACGTTCGCGGTGGAGATCGAGAGCGGCGCCATCTATCCCGTGAAACGGGAGGACGGGCTGGCCGCGATCGCCATCGTGGGCGAGAATATGAAGCACAACTGCGGTATTGCGGGCAAGCTGTTCAGCATCCTGGGCCGGAACGGCATCAGCATCATCGCCTGCGCCCAGGGCGCCTCCGAGACGAACATCTCTTTCGTCGTGGAGAACCGCTCCCTGCGGAAGTCCCTGAATGTGGTCCACGAGGGATTCTTCCTGTCGGAGTACCAGGAGCTGAACCTGTTCATCTGCGGCGTGGGCACAGTCGGCGGACAGCTGATCGAGCAGATCGCCCTGCAGCAGGACAAGCTCAAGCGGCGCAGGAACCTGAAGATCAACGTGGTGGGCATTTCCCGCAGCACGAAGGCCGTGTTCGACCGGGGCGGCATCGACCTGGCGGACTGGAAGTCGCTGCTGGCCGCGGGCGTGCCGGTCACGCCTTCCCGCCTGCGGGACGAGGTCATCGGGATGAACATCTTCAATGCGGTGTTCGTGGACTGCACCGCGAGCGCCGAGGTCGCCGCCCTGTACGAGGATTTCTTCGAGCACGGCATCTCCGTGGTCGCGGCCAACAAGATCGCCGCCTCGTCGGACTACCAGAACTACCGGAAACTCAAGAAGACGGCCCGCCGCCGCGGGGTCAAGTTCCTCTTCGAAACCAACGTGGGCGCGGGCCTGCCCATCATCAACACCATCAACAGCCTCCGCAACAGCGGCGACCACGTGCTCAAGATCGAGGCCGTCCTGAGCGGCACGCTGAACTTCATCTTCAACACCATCTCCAAGGATGTCCCCTTCAGCGAGACCGTCCGCCTGGCCAAGGAGCAGGGCTATTCCGAGCCCGACCCGCGCGTGGACCTGTCCGGTACGGACGTCGTCCGCAAGCTGGTCATCCTGTCCCGCGAGGCCGGCTATGAGGTGAACCAGGAGGACGTGGAGGCCGAGCCTTTCATCCCCAAGGAGTTCTTCCAGTGCTCCCTGGACGAGTTCTGGCAGAAGCTTCCCACCCTGGATGCAGCCTTCGAGGAGAAGCGCCTCCAGCTGGAGAAGGAGCACAAGCACTGGCGCTTCGTCGCCAAGATGGATGACGGCAAGTACACCGTCTCGCTCCGCACCTTCGACGAGCACCACTCTTTCTACTCCCTGGACGGTTCCAACAACATCGTTCTCCTGACCACGGAGCGCTACCACGACCACCCGATGCTCATCCAGGGCTACGGGGCCGGCGCCTCCGTCACCGCCGCCGGCGTCTTCGCCGACATCATCAGCATCGCGAACGTGACGAACTAGGCGGGCTGTCTAGGCTTGTCTACGGCTCCCAGCCGTTCAGGACGAAGGCGGGGGAGCGGTAGGAGTCGATAAGGGCGGCGTCGCGGGGGAGGGTGAGCTGCCGCGCGTACTTGTGGCGCCCGGAGACATCGACGGGCTTGCCCGTATCCATATCCAACGTATTGAACTCCAACATATTGACCGTAGGCTCCCCGAGCGCGCTCCAGCCCAGGGGGTGGAGGTTGCGCACGCGGCAGTCGATCAGGACCATTTCGGCGTCGGGGTAGGTGGAGCCGTGGTTGAAGATGGATCGGCCGTAGTCGGCGGGGACGTCGGTGGTGCTTTCGAAGGTGCATTCCACGAAGACGTCGCCGTGGGCGGGCTTGAAGTTGCGGACCCAGGTGAAGGGGCCGCCGCGGTTGCGGAACGCGCTGCGGTACGCGAAGAGGCTGCCGCGGCCGAGGATGGTGTCGCCGCCTCCGTCGATGGTGCAGCCCTCCAGGTACACGGTGCCGTTGGCCTGGAGCGCGTCGCCATCGCCGATGATGTGGACCCCATACAGGGCGATGCGGTCGCCGCAGAGGAAGAGCCCCTCGGCCTGTCCCGTCAGGTCGGTGGCGAAGGTGATGTCGCGCAGCACAAGGTCGGAGCAGTGGTCGAAGGCCACGGCCGCCCGCCGCTGCGGGAAGGTGCCGGCCCGCTCGTTGGTCTTGACCGTCTGTGGGTGCGGGTTGAAGACCTCGTTGTTGGCATAATGCACCCGGGTGACCTCCGCGCCCGAACCGATGATGGTGACATTCGTCTTGTTCCGCACATACACGATCTCCTCGTAGTCGCCGGGCATCACCTTGATGACGACAGGTTTCTCCGAGAAGTCCGGAATCAGGTCCAGGGCGCCCTGCAGCGTGGAAAAGTCCCCTGCGCCCGAGGCGTCCACGACAAGGGTGTCCGCGAGCGAGGGCGCGTCTTCCTTTGTCGTAAAGGTCCATTTCCGGGGCTTCGCCGGAAAGATTCCTTCGTCAATGCTAACCCGGTACTTGCGCCCATACTCCAGCACATTGTTGTGCGGGTAGATGACCGCGGAAGTGCCGCGCACAAGCACCGGATGGAAATGGAACGCGTCCGTGAACCCGCCGATGATGGTGAGCTGGTACTCCGGCGGGGTGGGCTCGGCCGTTCCCGACGGGGTGCCGGGTACGGTATTCCGGTTGGTAGGCACGAAACTGCGGCTGTAGTCGTACGGAACCTTGGTATAGTCGATGTCCGGCGCATACGTCCGGCTCTCCGTCGGCCCCGCCGGCACCGACAGGTCCAGGCTGTCCACGCATTTGCCGCTGGTCAGGTCATAGATCCGGATCCACCCCTGATTGCCCACCACCGGCACCTCGCTGAAAGTGAGCGTCAAATGCGTGTCCACATTGACATCCTTCGCCCCGTCCGCCGGGAAGAGCGTGACCTTTTCCGCCGGCGTGCATGCCGCAAGGCAGCTGGCGACGGCCGCTGTCCAAAGAGATAATCTGCTTGTGCCCATATGTTATTTCTTTTCCGGAACGGGCTTGATGTACACGTCCCGCTGCGGGAAGGGGATTTCGATGCCGTGCTCGTGGAAGGCGTTGTAGATGGCTTCCTTGGCGCGGGCGGGGAAGGTGTAGTGGGTCTCGACGGTGGTGTAGAGGGCGACGACGAGGTTGACGGAACTCTCGCCGAAACCGTCGAAGCGGACGTCCACCGGGAAGGACGGGTCCACGACGTCGCGGCCGGCCTTGTCCTTGACCATCAGGGGCGCGAGGGCCTCCAGGATGACCTGGCGGGCGTAGGCGACATCGGTGCCGTAGCGCACGGCGACCGGCATCTTGATGAATTCGTAGTTCCGGCCGGTGTTCAGGTTGCGGAACTTCTTCGTGAACAGGTCGGTGTTCGTGAAGGCGATCAGGGAGCCGTCTTCATCCTCGACCTGCGTGGTCTGGTAGCTCACGCGCTTGACGATGCCGCGGACGCCGTCGCAGGAGATCTTGTCGCCGATGCGGATGCGGCCGGCCATCAGCTGGATGCCGTAGAAGAAGTTGTTGATGAGGTCCTTGAGGGCAAAACCGATACCGGCGGCCAGACCGGTCGTGATGTAGGTGAGGGCATTCATCGGCAGGTCCAGGATGGCGAAGGCGACGAGCAGGTACAGCGCCCAGCCCAGCAGGGAAAAGATGGTGTTGGCGAGGCTCAGGTTCACGTCGGATTCCTTGAGCGGCAGGAGGGAATCGGTCTTCTCCTCGATCATATTGCGCAGCTTGAACACGCGGAACAGGGCCTTGCCCAGGTAGATCAGGTAGCGGAAGACGAAAAGCAGCGCCAGCACCAGCAGAATGTTGGACAGGGTGAAGGAGGAGAAGTCCTTGTGCGTGACGAGCGCCCGCTTCATCAAGTCGGTTCCGGTGAGGGAAAGCTGGTACGCGCGGGACGTGAGCAGGGCGCTCAACGGGAACGAGTAGATGGTCATCAGCGGGACGACGACCATCCGGAGCAGGTCGTACAGCCACGTGACCTCGATGAAGGCGTCCTTGTCATCCAGCGGGAGGCGCGGGTTCTCCTGGTGATAGCGGGCTTTCCGGCGGACCACCCGGTTCTCATAGTACCGCATCATCAGGTAGTAGAGCGTGGTGATCGTGTGCAGGAGGGCCAGCAGGAAGGTCCAGAACGTGATCAGGAGCACGCCGATCATCGAGTATCCGGCCAGGGACAGGATGGCGGTGACGGCCATCACCGCGACGGACACCCACATATAGCGGAGGTCCGCCCGGCTCACGCGGGCCCGGCAGCGGACGTTCACGATGCTCTGCCAGATGATGAACAGCAGCAGGGCGGGCGGGAATACGAGCGGGACGGCGCTGGCCGGCAGGAAGATGGCCCGCATCAGGATGCAGGCGAAAGCCAGCAGCAGGGTGGGCACGTAGATGCGGATCGAGGCGCGCGCCTGGTCGCCGCGGATGCGGATAAGCAGCGACACCAGGATGGCGAGGGTGAGCCAGGCATACTGGGTGAGGAGCTGGTAAGCCATCCGCCAGTAGGGATTGCCCCGGTCGGACTTGATCAGCAGCATCCCCAGCACGAAGAGGAAGGTGCCCAGGATGGCGGTCAGGATGGGTCTGAACTGGATCCATTTCTCCTTCTTGATCCAGCGATAGGCGACGAAGCCGATGAGGACCGCCGCGAGGGCGGAGAGCAGCAGCATCGCCAGGGACAGCACGGCATAGGCGAGGACGTATTCTCCGCTGAAGGTGCGGGAAATCTCGCCGCTTTCCGACTGCTCCCGGGGGTCCATCGCATACCGCATCCGCAGGTCGCTCTTCACGAACTGGGTGATCCCGCCCCACTGGGTGAGGATCTGGACGATGTTCACGTTCCCGCCGATGTAGCGGTTCTTCTGGGTGTCCGCATAATTGGCCTGGGCGTAGTCATAGGCCTGCTTGAGCCGGGCCTCGGTTTCCGCGCAGAGGACGCTGTCCTTCATCGCGAGCGCGACGGACTCCCCGTACAGGGCTGTCAGGGCGCCGGCGTAATGCAGGCAGCTGTCCAGCAGGGCGGCTTGCCCGGGATCCACTTCCTCCTGCGGAACCGGTTCGCGGGTGAGGGAGTCCGCGACCGCGAGGGTGTCAGCGGACTGACGCCGGAGCATCCCCTGGAGCGTCTCGTTCAGCATTTCATAGCGGCGGAGGCCCGACCGGGCCACGGCCCGGTACTGGTCGGACAGGAGGACCTGCTCCTGGAAGGCGGAAGTGACGCGGGTGACCTCCTCCAGGGCGAAGGCCATATCGAAGGTAAATTCCGGCCGCTGGGTATACAGCATGATGGTCACCTCGTCCGCCGACTTGAGCACCCGGTCGAAGGCCTCGCGCTGCTGGCGGTTGTTCACCATCAGCGTGTCGGATTCCAGGGCCGACGCGTAGGAGTTCCGCAGCTCCTGCAGAAGGCTGTTCAGCGTAGACTGGAAGTCCTTCTCGGGCACCACGGAGCGGGCCGGAAGCGCCAGCAGCAGGGGAAAGGCCAGGAGGACGGCGTATCGGAAGAGGGAACGGATGCGCATAACACCTTGCTTTAGAAGTCAAAGCCGATGGAGGCGTAGGCGGTGAGTCCGGTGATATGGCACCACTGGACGGCCACCCGGAGCGGGCCGACGATCGACTGGCGTGAATACTCCGCGCCGAAGGCATAGATCGGCTGGGCAATGAAAATGTCGCGGAAGTCATAGGCTCGCTGGAAGAGGCCGCCCCGGAGGGTCGCGTAGTTCTTGCGCAGGAAACGGTATCTCAAGTCCAGCTGCGGGACGATGACGATGTTGTCGGTGCTCCGGAAGCCATTGGCGAAACCGAAGAAGGGAATTTGGCGCTCGACGTAGCGGTTGGCCATGAATCCGCCCGCGACGACATAGTGCCGGAAATTCATCTCTTTCGACTCGGTGGAGTTGTAACCGAGGTACAGGGTGGGCAGGACCGTGAAGTTCTCCCCGATGGAGAAGGCGGCCTCGAAGCTGCCCATCACGCTGTAATAGGGCTTGACGGGGACCCTGGGATCCGGTTCGTAGTCATCGGGAACCTCCGGGCCGGGGCCCTCGCTCTCATCCTCGTCCGCCCGGGTCCGGAGAAGGGCGGACACGGCCGTGTCGTCCCCGCCGCCGGCCGTATCATTCCCGCTGTTCCAAGCGTCGAAATAATCCGGTTGCCGCTGTCCTTTGAAGACATAGCGTCCATTGAGGTACAGCCTGACGCCCCGCGTGGGGAAATAGCCGTCATCGAAGGTCTCGTACTTGCCGGTTCCGAAACCGGAGAGCCAGTAGCTCTTCCAGTCCCATCCCATATTCATATTCGCATACTCCAGGCGGTGTTCGTAGGGGTTCATCTCCGCCGTCAATCCGATCCGGAGGGAACCGTTCTTGAGCCGGGAGTCCTCCAGGTAACCGTCGATGGCGGCGTTGAAGAGTTGCTCGTGGGTGTCTCCGGTCCATCCGAGCACGGTGCTGGTGAGGCCGAGGCGGCCGACGATGCCGTAGGAAGGCAGGCCGATCCGGGACTTGGTTCCCCAGTCCACCGTCAGGTTGGGGCTGGTGCCGAGTTTGAGGTCCGCCGACAGCCGCATACCGGTGAGCCGGCGGGTACCCAGTCCGTAGTGCAGGGCGACGGACACGGTCTCGTCCGTATCGGCCCGGAGGCCGATGGCGAGATCGTTCGTCTGTCCCTTCTGGCAGTCGAACACCAGGGTGTAAGGCTCTGAGTTCCCTTCCAAATGGTAGGTGACGGATTCGAAGGCGTTGGTGCCGTAGATGCTGTTCAGGAGGCGCTCGATGACGGCCCGGTCATAGATGCCGTCGGCGGGCAAGTCCTTGGGGTGGACGATCCAGCGCTGCTCCCGCTCCTTGATGCCGTTGAACTTAACCTCTTTCACCCGGACGCGCTGCTGCGCCAAGTTGACGGCGGCCGGATGGCTGGCGACCTGGGGCTCCGCCTTCCCGGCGACGACCTGTGCGATGGACTCGAACAGCTCCTTGTGCTGGATGGCGTTCTGGTAACCCTGGTCGATGATGTCGTCCACGGAGGCGTCGTCGAAGGACAGCATCGTGTAACCCTTCAGCTCGTGATGGACGCCGAGGTCCAGCAACTTGCGGGCGGGACCGTTCGCAGAGGAGGCCAGCAGGGTGATCGTCTGCATCAGGAAGTCCGCGGGGGAGTTGAGCTCGTTCAGTTCGCGGTGGATGGCCATGTCCGAGCCGATGATGATGTCCGCGCCCATCGCCTTGGCGATATCGACCGGATAGTTGTTCCGCATGCCGCCGTCCAGGAGCACCTCGCCGTTCTGGCGCACGGCCCGGAAGTAGAACGGGATGGCCATCGTGGACCGGAGGGCGTCGGTGATCTTGCCGGAGGTCCAGTACTTGGGCGTCATCGCGTAGAGGTCCGTCGCGACGCAGGCGTAGGGGATGGGCAGGTCCGCGAAGCTGATGCTGTCCTGGTAGTTCACGGTGATGGAACTGAGCATATTCCGGACGTTGAGGCCGTACAGGAAGCCGTCCGGCAGGCCGAGGCCCATCCGGGAGATGGACTCGTTGAGCATATCGGCCGAGCTGTGCCCGGATTCCGCCGCCATCTTGTCGGCGATCCGTTCGTTCTTGAGACGGTCCGCGAGGTCCTCGTCATCGTAGTGATGCGGGATGCGCAGGACGTACTTGTCGCGGTACTTGCGGACTTTGTAGCTGATGTATTCCTTGGGAACGTCATCCGACATCATAATGGGCCATTCGATGGCGCGCACCAGCGAATCCAGCTGGTCGTGCTTGTAGCCCAGGGCGTACAGGCCGCCCACGAGGCCGCCCATGCTGGTGCCCGTGACGACGTCCACGGGGATGCCCAGCTCTTCCATATATTTGATTACGCCCAGGTGCGCGAGGCCCCGGGCGCCTCCGCCGGCCAGGACCAGGCCCACCGTGGGCCGGTACTGCCGGATGGAGTCCATCCGCGCGCGCACTTTCGCGAATGCGAGGGAGTCAGCTTCGGGATGGGCGCTTTCCAAGATCGGCTTGAAATCTTGCGCCATCACGCTTCCAGCAAGCGCAAACGCGGCAATCAAGGCGGCAAACAGTCTTTTCATCGTTTAAAATCTGCGGTTTCAGTTCAATTAACAAATATAACAATTATTTCGGACTTGTCGTTTTCCCTTGTCATTTCGACCGAGCGGAGCGAGTGGAGAAATCTGTTCGCAACTTTTTTGCAATTTTTTCAATAAAAATTTGCAGATATGATTTTTGTTTGTACCTTTGCGGTGTACTAATAAACTAATACACATAAACGATATGATCGAAATCAACAATCTCGGATTCAGTTATGGCCCCAAGCCGGTGCTGAAGAACATCTCGATGAAGGTGTCCGAAGGCAACATCTACGGACTCCTCGGCGAGAACGGGGTGGGGAAGACCACCCTGCTGACGCTCCTGTGCGGCCTCAAGAAGCCCCAGGAGGGTACCATCCTCGTGGACGGTCGCAATCCGTTCGACCGCCAGCCTTCGCTCCTCGCCGACCAGTTCTATCTGCCGGACGAGGTGACTCCCGTGCACGCCAAGGCCATCGACTTCGCGAAGGAGCACGGCGTGTTCTGGCCGAACTTCGACCTGGACAAGTTCTACACGATCCTCGGCGAACTGGATGTGGTGGCGACGCAGCGCATGGACGCGATGTCCGCCGGCCAGCTCAAAAAGACCTGGATCGCCTTCGCCCTCGCGTGCAACGTGAAATACTATTATCTGGACGAGCCCACGAACGGCCTGGACATTCCCTCCAAGGCGCAGTTCCGCAAAGCCGTGACCCGCTACACGGCCGAGGACTCCACCCTCATCATCTCCACGCACCAGGTGCGCGACCTGGAGAACATCATCGACCCGATCATCATCCTGGACAACCAGGCGGTGCTCGTGAACGCGTCGATGCAGGAAATCTCCGAGAAGCTGTACTTCGACTACGGCACCGAGATCCAGCCCGGCGCCCTGTACCTCGAGCAGACCCCCGGCGGCTGCATCCAGGTGTACCCCAACACCACGGGCGAGGAAAGCAAGGTCAACGTGGAGGCCTTCTTCAATACGGTCCATGCCCACAAGGACCTCCTCAAACCGATGTTCAACCAAGTAAACGAGTAAGGCCATGAACGAAATCTTCGACTTCAAGCGCTTCTGGACCTATTTCAAATACGACCTCAAGCAGGCGTGGCGCAACCACTCCAAGGCCGCCATCATGATCGGTGGCGCCAGCGCCATCTTCTATGTCATCTGGGTGCTCGCGAGCCTGGTGTTCACGCAGCACTGGTCCTCCCCGGTTATCTATGCGCGCTTAGCGGTGTTCATCCTCGCCTTCGCCATCCTCGAACTCTATATGGTCCGGGCCTACGGGTATCTGACCGAGAAGAAGGCGGGATCGGCCTGGCTCATGGTCCCGGCCTCCAAGGCGGAGAAGTTCGTGTCGATGATCCTGATGGTGTGCATCGTCATCCCGCTGCTGTTCTTCGTGGTGTATATGGTCCTCGACGGTTTCCTCTCCCTGGTGGATCCCACCTATGGACAGGCCCTGATCTCCGGCGGAATCAACGTGTACAGCGAGCTGATCGAAGGGATCAGCACCCTCGGCGCCGAGTCCCCGATCGTATTCACTCCTTCCAGCTTCATCTTCCCGACCATCATCAGCCTGTTCTGCAACTTCCTGTACTTCCACCTGTGCGGCATCTGCTTCAAGAAGAACAAGCTCGTGGGCGCGATTGCCATCCTGTTCGGCCTCTCGCTCGTGCTGTCTCTCCTGACCGGCATCTTCGTTCCGCGGATTTTCACGAACATCGACTTCAACAACATGGACGAAATGCAGCTTGCCCATTGGGTCACCGGCTGCATGAACGCTGGAGTTATCATCTCCTGTCTCCTGACCGTCGGCCTCGGCTGGGGTGTCTGGCGCCGCATCAAAACCATTCAGCACTAATACACTATGAACTTCAATACCGAAAAACCCATCTATCTCCAGATCGTGGATGTGATCGCCGACCGCATCCTCTCGGGAGAGCTCAAGGGAGGGGACCGCATCCCCTCCGTGAGAGAGTACGGTGCCGACATCGGGGTGAACCCGAACACGATGATGCGCTCCTACGAGAAGCTCACCGCCGACGGCATCATCTACAACAAGCGCGGCATCGGGTACTTCGTCGCCGACGACGCCCGGGACACCGTGCTGGCGGCCCAGCGCAAGGACTTCATCGAGAAGGAAGTCCCGGCCATCAAGCAGCGCATGACCCTTCTCGGTCTCGATCCCTCCATCTTCAACGAATAGAATAGAATACGATGAAACAGATCCTTTATATGGCGGCGACGGCGCTCCTTTGCGCCTCCTGCTTCCACGTGAACACCAACTGGACCGGCGGCAAGAACGCCATCAAGGGCGAAGGCCCCGTCGTTTCCAAGTCCTTCGATCTCAAGGACTTCGACCAGGTCGTCATCAACGGCCACGCCGATGTCACCTTCACCCAGTCCGATACCTACGAGGTGACCCTCCGCGCCCAGGAGAACATTTTCGACTATGTCGATTACCGGGTCGATGGCACGACCCTCATCCTCGAATTGAAAGACAAGCGCTCCGTCCGCTCGACGGATTTTGACGTGACCCTCAAGGCTCCCGCGCTGAAGCGCCTCGAGGTGAACGGGGCCGCCGACTTCGACATCCCGGCCGGCCTGGCCTGCGACGGCGACCTCCAGATCGAGGTCAACGGCGCCGGCGACCTTTCCTTCAACGCCGTCCGTTGCAACAACCTGTCCATCACGGCCAACGGCGCCGCCGACGTGGACCTCCAGGCCCTCGGCGTGAAGAAGCTCAAGGTCGAGGTGAACGGCGCCGGCGACGTGAACATCGACGGCAACGCCGGCGAGGCGGACCTTTCCGTCAATGGCGCCGGCGACATCGACGCCACCGGCCTCCAGGTCGCCGGCGCGGTGTCCAAGCACGCCTCCGGCATTGCCAAGATCAAGATGTAACCTATCTTAGTTAAACATAATCGTTTTCCGGGCCGGGCCGTCGTGAGACACCCCGGCCCGTTTACAAAAAAGGCCGGACCCGCGCGGGTCCGGCCTTAAACCTTTGAAGAACGGGGCTTACTTCTCCTTCGGGACCATCGCCTTCCAGACGCAGGCGCTCAGGGCGCCGCCCACGAGCGGAGCGCAGATGAACACCCACACATCCTTCAGCGCGTCGCCGCCGGCGAAGAGGGCCGGGCCGATGGAACGGGCCGGGTTCACGGAGGTGCCGGTGAGGTTGATGCACATCAGGTGGATGAGGATCAGGGAAAGACCGATCGCGAGACCGGCCGGCTTGCCGGCGCCGTACTTGGCGTCGGTCGTGCCGAGGACCACGAGGACGAAGAGGAAGGTGGCGATCACCTCCACGAGGAACGCGCCGCCGACGCCGCCGGCGTTGGCCACGCCGTTGGAGCCCAGGGCGCCCGTCAGGTCGGGGGCCGCGACCACTTTCGTGAGCAGCAGGAGGCAGGCGCCGGCGAGGATACCGCCGATGACCTGGCCCACCCAGTAGCCGCAGGCGTCCTTCCAGCTCATCCGGCCGGAGAGGGCGACGCCGAGGGTGATGGCAGGGTTGATGTGGCAGCCGCTGATCTCACCGATGGTGTAAGCCATGGCAACCACGGCCAGACCGAAGGCGATGGCGGTTCCCACCACGCCAGCGGGAGTGCCGCAGCCGAGGAACATCGCCGTTCCGCAGCCCAGGAATGTGAGCACGAACGTGCCTACGCATTCAGCAATGTACTTCTTCATAAACGAAAAAATGTTTTGGTTTAGTGATTCAAAGATAGGAATTTTCGTAAGACATTCAAAAGTTTTTGCTATTTTTGTCCCACGCGGGTCCGGCCGCGGCGAAATGTGAATGGAGACTCTCGTGGGGCGCCTCAGGCGCATCTTTTCCCGTGTGAAAAATGAAAGATGGACGGTGGTTCGACAGGCTCGCCAACCGTCAAGGGGGGCATATCGGCCCTCCGCGTGGCGGATGGAGCGCCTGGAGAAGGCCTTGCAGGCCTGGCAGGCGCAGGAAGGCTGGCGGGAGCCGGTGCGCACCGTCGGCGAGGCCGCCGAACTGCTGGGCACGGACACCGGCACGCTGCACGCGTATTTCCGCGACCGCATCGGCCTGGACTTCCGCACCTGGCGCACCCGCCTGCGGCTGGAGGATGCCAAGCGGATGCTCGCGGACAACCCGCACCTGCCGCCGGCCGAAGCCGCCCGCCTTTGCGGCTTCTCCAACCGCTCCAACTTTTCCCGCCAGTTCCTCGCCTACACGGGGCGGACGCCGGCGCAGTGGCAGAAGGCTGCATCGATTGATCAGAAAGACAATTAGCAGATTTCTCCGCGCGGCCTTCGGCCTTGGTCGAAATGACAAAGGAACAGCGCTTGGTCGAAATGACAAAAGAACTGTCATTTCGAGCGGAGGCGAAGCCGGAGTCGAGAAATCTTATTATCTTTGCAAGATAAAGGAAAAATCGACTATGTTTGAGAATCTGAGCGAGAGACTGGAGCGGTCTTTCAAGATCCTGAAGGGTGAAGGGAAGATCACCGAGATCAATGTGGCGGAGACCGTCAAGGACATCCGCAAGGCGCTGCTGGATGCGGACGTGAGCTACAAGGTGGCGAAGGACTTCTGCAACCGCGTGAAGGACAAAGCCATCGGCGCGAACGTGCTGACGGCGGTGAAGCCGCAGCAGATGATGATCAAGATCATGCACGACGAGCTGGCGGAGTTTATGGGCTCCCAGGCGCAGGATATCAACGTGAAGGGGAATCCCGGCATCGTGCTGGTCGCGGGTCTGAACGGCTCCGGTAAGACCACGTTCTCCGGGAAGCTGGCCCTGCACGTCAAGTCCAAGAAGGGGATGAAGGTGCTCCTCGCGGCCTGCGACACGTTCCGGCCCGCCGCCATCGAGCAGTTGAAAGTGCTGGGCGAGGGCATCGGCGTACCGGTGTACACCGAGGACGGTGAGAAGGATCCGATCAAGATCGCCAAGGCTGCCATCGCGAAGGCGAAGGCCGAGGGCTACAGTGTCGTGATTGTCGATACCGCCGGCCGCCTGGCCGTGGACCAGCAGCTGATGGACGAGATCTCCGCCCTGCACCAGGCCATCCAGCCCACGGAGACGCTGTTCGTCGTGGACGCGATGACCGGCCAGGACGCCGTGGAGACGGCGAAGGCCTTCAACGACCGCCTGGACTTCGACGGCGTCGTCCTCACCAAGATGGACGGCGACACCCGCGGCGGCGCGGCCCTTTCGATCAAGGCCGTCGTCGGCAAGCCCATCAAGTTCGTCTCCTCCGGCGAGAAGATGGAGGCGCTGGACGTGTTCCATCCCGCCCGCATCGCGGACCGCATCCTGGGGATGGGCGATGTCGTCTCCCTCGTGGAGAAGGCGCAGGAGCAGTTCGACGAGAAGCAGGCCCGCGAACTGCGGAAGAAAATGGCCAAGGACCAGTACACCCTCTGGGACTTCTACCAGCAGATCCAGCAGATCAAGAAGATGGGCAACATCAAGGACCTGGCGGGGATGATCCCCGGGATGGGCAAGGCCCTCAAGGACGTGGACATCGACAATGACAAGGCCTTCAAGTCCACCGAGGCGATCATCCTTTCGATGACGCAGAAGGAGCGCGAGCATCCCGAAATCATCAACGGCTCCCGCCGCAAGCGCATCGCCGACGGTTCCGGCACTTCCCTCCCGGAGGTGAACCGCCTGCTGAAGCAGTTCGAGGGCACCCGGAAGGTGATGAAGGGCGCGATGACGGGCAACCTGATGCAGCGGATGGGCGCGATGGGTATGCGCAGACACTAGAACGAACGCGATATGAAAAAGTTGATTTTCCCCTTTCTGGCCGCCTTGCTGGCGGTTTCAGCCTGCGGCATCCTGAGCTCCGAAACGCGTGAGGAACGCGTTGCCCGGGAGGCGAAGGAGGCCAAGATGGTCCGTGCGGCCGTCGAGACCGGCGAATTCACCATCGACATTGACCGGATGTACCCGCTCCGGGGCACCTCCAAGATGGTGAACAACTACTCCGTCAAGGTGAAGGACAACGTCCTCATCTCCTATCTTCCGTTCATCGGCCAGGCCTGGCGCGTGCCTTACGGCGGCGGCCACGCCCTGAACTTCGAGGCGCCTGTGCTCAACTACACCGCCACCGCGAACGGGAAGGACGGCTACGAGATCCGCATCTTCGTCCGGACCGACGAGGACGAGCATCTCTACCGCCTGACGGTTTTCGAAAACGGGCGGGCGACCCTCGACGTGCAGTCGCAGAACCGCGACCGCATCTCGTACACCGGTCAGATGGATTTCTATTCGGACGAGGAGGAGGAAGCGGCGAAGTAGCGCTCCTCGCCTTTCGGGCGGTGCTGCGCGGCGCGCCACGCCTTCATTCTGGACTCATACAGGTCCCATTCCCGTGTCGGGAGGGCCCATTCGATGAAGCGGTCGCAGAGATAGGCGGCCGCTTGTTTTGTGGGATGGACCATGTCCTCCGCCCACCAGCGGTAGTCGCGGAGCTCGTCCATCATCATCTCGTAGGCGGGGAAGTAGGGGAGTCCGTCCGTAGCCAGAAGCAAAGTGCTCTTGGACAGCTGGTTCCCGTGGGCGCCGTCGGCGAGGTGCCGGATCGGGCTCACGGTGAAGATGAACTGCTTGTCCGGGTTCCGGCGGACGAGCCCCCGCAGGATGGCAGATGTCTGCTCGACCGTCAGCCGGTAGCGCGCGAACTCCTTCCCCGGGCGCTTGAGGCAGTTCGCGACGGTCTCGCCGGTGGCGGGGGAGGACGGGGCGTCGGGCCCGCCCACATACCGGAAGGCCCAGGCGGTCCCCAGGGTGACGATGACCTTGTTGCATCCCTTCCAGAAGGCCGATGCTTCCGCGAGCGCGGCGTTCGCGTTCGCCAGGAACGCCTCCGGCGTCTCCCGCGCGAACGACGTGTGGTGCCAGAAGGAGCAGTAGCGCCCGTCGCCGGCACCCATCTCGACGACGTCGTCGGCCGTGAAGGGCACGCCGGAGGCGAGCCGCGCGGCGGCATTGCCGATGGACACGGGATTGAACAGCGTCCCGAACGGGTTGCACAGCACCTCGAACCCCGCAGCGGCCAGCCGCCCGCCGATTTCATCGGCAAAACAGCTGCCCACGACGGCGATCCGGTCGTTGTACGAAATGGACACCGGCGCCGGGTCCAGCGTGACAGGAGTCTGGAGTTTCATAGAAACAAAATTACACATTTTTACGTATATTTGTAAGTTAAACCGATGATTATGACACTCCGCAATTACTTTCTGGCCGCCTGCGCCCTTCTCGCGCTCTCCTGCGGCCGTACCCTCAAGGACGGCGATTACACGCTGACGGTGCTTTCCACCAATGACGTGCACGGGACGTGGTTCGACTCCACCTATGTGGACAGCCGGACAAGGCCGTCGCTGATGGCGGTGAAATATTACGTGGACAGCGTCCGGACGGCGAACGGGGCGGAGAATGTCCTCCTTCTCGACGCGGGCGACTGCCTGCAGGGCGACAATGCGCCGTATTACTTCAACTATGTCGATACGCTGACGCCGCACCTGTTCCCGCGCCTGGTGGCGTATATGGGCTATGACGCGGTGGCCGTGGGCAACCACGACATCGAGACGGGCCATCCGGTGTACGATCGTGTGGCGGCGGACCTCAAGAAGGTCGGGGTCGATTTCCTGGCGGCGAATGCCATCCGGAACGATAACGGCAAGCCGTATTTCACGCCCTACAAGGTCGTCAAGCGGGCGGGCCTGAAGGTGGCCATCCTGGGATATACGAACGCAAACATGAAGGCTTGGCTCACGGAGGAACTCTGGAGCGGAATGCATTTCGAGCCCATCGTGAACCAGGTCCAGGCCGATGTGGACGCGATCCGGGCGAAGGAAAAGCCGGATGTGCTGGTCGTGGTGATGCACTCCGGCACGGGCGCGGGCGACGGCAGCGTGCTGGAGTCCGAGGGACTGGATGTCTTCCAGATGGTCCAGGGTGTGGATTTCGTCCTGGCCAGCCACGACCATCGGCCGTATGTGGAGGCCGATGAGGACAACGCGTTCCTCAATTCCGGCAGCCACAGCCGGAACGTCGCCGAAGGCAAACTGCACCTGACGGTCAAGGATCACAAGATCGTCCGTCGTTCCTACGAGTCCAAGACCATCCCGGTCCGGGCCGACAAGGCCGACCCCGTGATGCGGGCTCATTTCCAGAAGGACTACGAGGCCGTCAAGGCCTTCACCCTGCGCGAGGTGGGCATCCTGAACACCGACCTCTGGACCCGCGACGCCTACCGGGGGATGTGCGACTACCTGAACCTGGTCCATACGCTCAGCATCGGCAGCAAGCCGGCGGAAATCTCCTTCGCCGCGCCGCTCACCTTCAACGGGCACGTGAACGCCGGCATTGTCCGGTATAACGACCTGTTTACCATTTATCCGTTTGAGAACCAGCTCTTTGTGGTGAAGATGACGGGCGACGAGATCAAGCGCTATCTGGAGCATTCCTACGACAAGTGGATCAACACCATCGCGAAGCCGGAGGACACCCTCCTCAAGATCGAGGCCCGGGCCGACGCCCGCACCCAGCAGAGCCGCTGGTCCTTCGTGAACCGTTCCTATAACTTCGACTCCGCGGCCGGCATCAACTACACTGTGGATGTGACGAAGCCCTTTGGCGAGCGCATCGCCATCGCCTCGATGGCCGACGGCTCCGCCTTCGACCTGCAGAAAGAATACAACGTCGCGATGACCTCCTACCGCGCTTCCGGCGGCGGCAACTTGATGAAGGAAACCGGCATCGACACGGACAAGATCGACGAGCGCGTGGTCGCCCGTTACCCGGAGATCCGCAACATCCTCTACGATTACCTGATGGAGAACGGTTCCATCGACCCGGAGGTCATCGGCAATCCCACCGTCATCGGCCACTGGGAGTTCGTCCCGGAGAAGCTCGTGAAGCCGGCGATGGACCGGGATATGGACCGGTTGTTCAAGCGATGAGTCTTCGCCGCCTCATAGTCCTGGCGGCCGTCCTCGGCCTCGCCCTTTCCTGCTCTCGCACCCCCGAACCGGGCGTGTATACGGTGCAGGACGGGTTCGTGCGTGTTTTCGTCGACTCTCTCGGGAATACGAAGGCGCTTGTGTACCGCGATACGAGCGGGGTTTGGGCCGATACGGCCAGCATTGACCTGAAGGCGGAAAAACTGGTGTTGAAACCCTATGAGGCGCCGGAATTCCGGCTGTTTCCCGTAAAGGAATTATACCGGGAACCGGTATACAAGGTGCAGGAGACGGATGACATCATCTACGGACGCGTCATCCGGAACGACGCGTTCAATGAGGACGAACGGATGGACCTGACGATGGACGTGTACGTCCCTGAGGACGGCGGTCAGGTCGAGCGCCCGTTGCTCGTGACTTTCCATGGGGGCGCTTTCAGGGAAGGCGACAAGCGCGATTCGACGCTGGTCGAATGGTGTCGCTACTTCGCTTCCCTGGGCTATGTGGCCGCTTCCGTCGACTATCGGCAGGGATACCGCCGGAATGTGCAGTCCACGGACGATGCGATGTACCGCGCCCTCAAGGACGCCAACGCGGCCGTCCGCTTCCTCCTGAAGCGGGATTCGCTGCTCATCCATTCCGAGCGCATCTTCGCGGCCGGGGCCGATGCCGGCGGCATCGTGGCCCTGAACCTCGCCTACATGCGCGAGGAGAATCTCCCGGAAATCATTCAGGAAGAGGAGGATATGACCATCGTTATCCATCAGTCCCTGCTCCGGGGCTTCGATGTCCGGGCCGTGGCGAACCTCTGGGGGGCCGTCCCGGACACCGCTATCCTGCACAATGCGAAGATTCCGGTCATTTCCTTCCAGAGCCGGGAGGATCCGGTCGTCCCGTACGGCGCGGGTTATCCCTTCGAACGGGTCCTTGGGGAGGAGGAGCCGGAGAGCGGCTGGGACGTCCTCCGTTCCGTTTTCGAGTCGATGGTCTCCATCTTCCTGCCCGAAGTGGACCGCCATCCTTTCCGGGAAATGTACGGCGCCGGCATCATCCACCGGGTCCTGAAACGCTACGGGGTTTCCTCCGAGCTCCATGCCTTCCAAGGCGATCGGCACAACCTCTTTATCGGCGAAGACGGCCTGGTCGACTATCCCGTCTATGACGAGATCAAGGACCGGACCGCCGCATTTTTCGCCTCGAAGATGGTCGTCGCCCCCGTCTCCCTCCGCCAGGACCCCGAGGACCCGCAGCTCTTCGTGATCGACAACACCGAAGTCGAAACTTGCCTCTGGAATGTCGAGGGTGGCGTTTTGCTGGGCAAAGGTGACGATGCCGTCCGTGTCCTCTTCTTCCCCGACGCCCCGGAGCACAAGGTCTCCGTCAGCGGGGAGTATATTTCGGGGTTGACGTTTTACGAGACGGTGGAGTTATAGCTACCCCTCCATCACCCTCTCCACATCCTCCTTCTCTCCCACGATCCACAGGATGTCGCCTTCTTCGAAGGGGGCGTGGGCGTCGGGGGTGTGGAGGGTGCCGTCGGATTTCTCCACGCCCGCGACCAGGCAGTGGTAGCGGTTGCGGATGCCGGCGTCGATGATGGTGTGGCCCAGGAAGGGGGACGTACCCGTCACCGGGACGCATTTGAGCACCATCTCGCCGCTGTGGTAGCGCTCGTCCTCGAGGTCGATGGCGCTGGCCTGAAGGTGCCCGCCGAAGGCTTCGAGGTCGGCGTCGGAGCCGATGACCTGGATGCGGTCCTGCGGGAAGATGCGGTTGTTCGCTTTGGGAATGTTGATGCGTAGGCCGCCGCGGAGAATGGACACGACGTGGATGCCGAAGCGCTGGCCGAGGTTCAGTTCCGCCAGGGTCTTGCCGCCCCAGTCGATTTCGGCGGGGATGTCGAAGTCGGCGAAGTGCATGTCCTTGGACAGCAGGCGGGACGCGTATTCCGGCTTCTTTTCGCCCAGGTATTCCGCCCGCAGTTCGCGGGAGCGGAAGTTCGTCATGAACGTGTGTTCGATGCGCTGTGCATTCCGCTTGATGAAGCGGCTGGAGACGATGGCGAAGACCACCAGGAAGGCCAGGACGAAGATCAGCAGGACCGAGATGTGGAACAGGCGGGCCAGGACGTAGAAGACGAAGCCGAGGGCCAGCGCATACCGCAGCACGACGGTCGCCACGAGCGGCGCCCGGTTTGCGCGGTTCTCCTCCCAGAGGGCCTGGAAGGCGTCCGAGTGGCTGTGCTTGATGACCATCGTCCGGAGGAAGGGCGCGAGGGCGGCCAGGGTGATGGCGCCCGAGACGATGTTCGCCCACGGCGCCGGAATCCATTTCGAAGCGAAAGGCACCAGCAGGCCGAAGGAGAGGCCGTTGATGGCGATGCAAAGGATGCCGTAGATGAGGATGACCTTGAGCACGGAGCCCAGGTACTTCCGCCATTCGCTTTCCTTGCTCGTGGTGGGGGAGGCCGACGAAGCGGCATAATTGTCCATAAAGGTGCGCACCCGTCCCGGAAGGTGCTTGTACACAATCCCATACGCCGGTTCCGCCAGTCGGATCATATACGGGGTCAGGAAGATGGTGATGACCGATACGGCCACGACGATCGGGTACAGGAAACTGCCCGTCACCCCCAGGGACACGCCCAGGGTGGCGATGATGAAGGCGAACTCGCCGATCTGCGTCAGCGAGAAGCCGCACTGCATCGCCGTCTTCAGCGGCTGTCCGGACAGGAGCACGCCCGTGGTGGCGAAGAAAAGCTGCCCGACGATGACGGTGAGGGTGATGACCACGATGGGCAGCCAGTACTGGGCGATCATCGCCGGGTCCACCATCATCCCCACGGACACGAAGAAGATGGCTCCGAACAGGTCCTTCACCGGCTTGACGAGGCGTTCGATGTGTTCCGCCTCGATGGTTTCCGCCAGGATGGAGCCCATGATGAAGGCGCCGAAAGCGGCCGAGAAGCCGGTCTTGGCGGCGACGACCACCATCCCGAAGCACAGGCCCAGGGCCACCACGAGGAGCGTCTCGTCGTTCATCAGCTTCTTGGCCCATCGCAGCAGGAGCGGGATCAGGTAGATGCCCACGACGATCCACAGGACGAGGAAGAACGCGAGCTTTCCGACCGACATCACCAGTTCCCGTCCCTCGAAATTGTTCGAGACCGCCACCGTGGACAGGACCACCATCAGGACGACGGCGAGGATGTCCTCCAGGATGAGGATGGACATCACCAGGCCCGCGAACTGCTTCTTCGCGAGCCCCAGGTCCTCGAAAGCCTTGTAGATGATGGTCGTGGACGACATCGAGATCATTCCGCCCAGGAACAGGGCGTCCATCTTGCTCCAGCCGAAACTGGAGCCGACGGTGAACCCGAGGAAGATCATCCCGAAGATGATGGTGAGGGCTGCGATGACGGCCGGCCCGCCCACCTTCACGATCTTCTTGAAGCTGAACTCCAGCCCGAGGGCGAACAGGAGGAAGATCACGCCGATGTCCGACCAGGTGTGGATGCTGGCGGTGTCGATGACCGAGGGCGTCAGGGCGAAGTGCGGGCTGGCGATGAAGCCGGCCACGATGTAGCCCAGCACAAGCGGCTGCTTGAGCTTCTTGAAGACGAGGGTCATCAGGCCCGCGCAGATGAGGATCAGGGCCAGGTCGGCGATCAGGGGTTCGATCTCGGACATAGATTCTTTCGCTTCGCTCAGAATGACAGAGGAAAATCGCAGAATGACAAGGGAATACCTCAGAATGACAGGGCGCTGTCCAGGAACTGGACGAATCCGGGGATGGACAGGTTGTAGCCGCGGGGACCCGCGAGGACCTCACCCTCGGGGGAGAGGATGAGGTAGTTGGGCTGCGCGTTCACTTCGAAACGCGTGCGGGCGATGTAGGAGTTCACGCTGCCCAGGGTCTTGAGCGTCTTGCCGGCGGGCGTGGTGAACCACTCGCTCTCCGGGAGCTTCTGCTTGTCGTCGGTGTACAGGGCCACGATCTCGAAGTTGTCGCGCAGGCGGCGGAGGACTTCCGGGTCGCTCCAGACGCGGGCTTCCATCTCGCGGCAGTTGGTGCAGCCGTGGCCGGTGACATCGACAAAGACGGGCTTGCCGGAGGCCTTCGCGGCCGCAAGTCCTTCATCCAGCGTGAAATGGCCAGGAAGATTGTGGGCGATGTGGAGGCCGTAGCGGTTCGGGTCCGCAGGGGTTGCGGAGGCCGTTCCCGCCACCTGCCCCTCGGCATAGTTGGCGATGATGAAGTCCTGCGTCGAGATGGGCGGGAGATAGCCCGAGAGGGCCTTCAACGGCGCGCCGAACATGCCCGGAATCATATAGACGACGAAGGAGAACACGGCGATGGAAAGCGCGAGGCGCGTGACGCCGATCTTCTCCACCTTCTCGTCGTGCGTGAAGCGGATCTTCCCGAGGAGGTAGAAGCCCAGCAGGGTGAAGACCACGATCCAGATGGCGAGGTACACTTCCCGGTCCAGCAGGCCCCAGTGGTAGGTCTGGTCCGCGACGGAAAGGAACTTGAAGCCGAAGGCGACTTCCACGAAGCCCATCACGACCTTCACGGAGTTCAGCCAGGAGCCGCTCTTCATCTTCTTCAGGAGCTGCGGGAACAGGGCGAAGACGGTGAAGGGGAGGGCGAAGGCCACCGAGAAGGCCAGCATCGTGACCATCGGCGTCCAGAACTCGCCCTGGGTGGACTTGATCAGGACCGAGCCCACGATGGGACCCGTGCAGGAGAAGGACACCAGCACGAGGGTGAGGGCCATGAAGAACACGCCCGCCAGGCCTTTCTTGCTGGAATTCGCGTCGCTCTTGTTCTGCCAGGAGGAGGGGAGCACGATCTCGAACGCCCCGAAGAAGGAGGCGGCGAAGACCATGAACACGAGGAAGAAGACGAGGTTCGGGAGCCAGTGCGTCGCCAGCCAGTTGAAGATGTCCGCCGTCACCGTCTCGCCGCCCAGGAGGCGGGTCAGGCCGATGATGACGCTGATGGGCACCGTGTACAGCAGGACGATGAACAGTCCGTACATAAAGGCCTTGAACCGGCCCTGGCGCGCGTTTTCCGACCCTTTCAGGAAGAAGGAGACCGTCATCGGGATCATCGGGAACACGCAGGGCGTCAGGAGCATCGCGAAGCCCCAGAGGATGGCCTCGATGATGAGGGCCCACAGGCCCCCGCGGTCCTTCGCCTCCTCGGGATCGCCGATGGCCGTCTGGTGGGCGGCCGCGTCAGCCGCGCCGACAGCCACGCTGAAGGCATATTCTTCCGGGAAACCGCACATATCTTCCGTGCAGGCCTGCCAGGTGATGGCGCCTTCCACGGCTGTGCCGCCTTCCACGGTCACTTCCTGCGAGAAGACGGCCTTGTCGAAGAAGACGAGGTCGTCCTTGTACGGCTGGGGTTTCGTCACTTCCTTCAGTTCGCCGGCCGTGACGGAACCGCTGTACTCCACTTCCACGGGATTGCCGATACCGGGATTCACGCCGTAGATGTGCTTCCCTTCCTCGATCTTGCCGGTGAAGGTCAATTCGTACGTGCCCTCAGAAACCTCCCTGGACGCGACCTTCCAAGTCACGGACGGCCCCTGGGCAAAAACGGCAACGCTCGCAAAGAGCGCTGCCCAAAAAGCCGTCATCCGGCGCTTGACATTCTTTGTCATTCCCGGCTTGACCGGGAATCTCATCCTATTTCGCATACGCCACCGATCTCGTTTCCCGGATCACGGTGATCTTCACCTGTCCCGGGTAGGTCATTTCGTCCTGGATCTTCTTGGCAATCTCGCCGGAGAGGACTTCGGCCTCGGCGTCGGACACCTGTTCGGCGCCCACGATGACGCGGAGCTCGCGGCCGGCCTGGATGGCGTAGGACTTCGTCACGCCCGGATAGGCCGCGGCGAGGTCCTCCATCCCCTTGAGGCGCTTGATGTAGGATTCGATGACCTCGCGGCGGGCGCCGGGACGGGCGCCGGAGATGGCGTCGCCCACGAGCACGATCGGGGCGTAGAGGGAGGTCATCTCGGTTTCCTCGTGGTGGGCGCCGATGGCGTTGCAGATCTCGGGCTTCTCCTTGAACTGCTCGGCGAGGCGCATACCCAGCAGGGCGTGCGGCAGGTCGGGTTCTTCCTCGGACACCTTGCCGATATCGTGCAGGAGGCCGGCGCGCTTGGCGATCTTCGGGTTCAGGCCCAGTTCGGAGGCCATGATGGCGCAGATGTTCGCCACTTCGCGGGAGTGCTGCAGCAGGTTCTGGCCGTAGGAGGAGCGGTATTTCATCCGGCCGATCAGGCGGACGAGCTCCATCGACATCCCGTGGATGCCCAGGTCGATGCAGGTGCGCTTGCCGGTCTCGAGGATCTCGTCCTCGAGCTGTTTCTGGACCTTCGTCACGACTTCCTCGATGCGGGCCGGGTGGATGCGCCCGTCGATCACCAGCTGGTGCAGGGCCAGGCGGGCGACCTCGCGGCGGACCGGGTCGAAGGCGGACAGCATGATGGCGTCCGGGGTGTCGTCCACGACGATCTCCACGCCGGTGGCGGCCTCCAGGGCGCGGATGTTGCGGCCCTCGCGGCCGATGATGCGGCCCTTGATCTCGTCATTGTCGATGGGGAAGGTGGTGACGGCGTTCTCGATGGCCGTCTCCGTGGCGGTGCGCTGGATGGTGTTGATGACGATGCGCTTGGCTTCCTTCGCGGCGTTCAGGCGGGCTTCGTCGATGGTGTCGTTGATGTAGGCCTGGGCCTCGGTGCGGGCCTCGGCCTTCATATTCTCCACGAGCTGGGCCTTGGCCTCCTGGGCCGTCATCCCGGCAATGGACTCGATCTGGCGGTTCGCCTGCTCGATGCGGCGGTCGCATTCCTCCTCCTTCCGCTTGAGGGCTTCCTGCTGTCCCTTGAGGGAGGACTTGACGTTCTCCACTTCCTTGTTCTTGCGGTCCAGCTCGCCCATCTTCTGGTTCAGGGTGTTCTCCTTCTGCTTGACGCGGGATTCCGCCTCGCGGATCTGGTTGTTCTTGTTGTTCACGTATTCCTCGTGTTCCGCCTTGAGGGTGAGGAACTTCTCCTTGGCCTGGAGGATCTTGTCGTTCTTGATCTTCTCCGCTTCGATCTCGGCCTTCTCGAGGATTTCGTCCCGCTTGCCCCGGAGGATGGATCTCCGGATGAGTATGTAGGCAGCCAAGGCCAGCGCGGCCCCGGCGATGAATCCGATGAGTAATGATACGATGTTCATAATATGTTGTGTTTTAAGCGTTTTTACATAAACAAATCAGGCAGGCCCTCCTTTCGGAGACCTGCCTGATGGAAAAAAACCGCCGCCATCCATGTCAGAAAAATCTTATGGATAAGATTTGAGTTCCGACCAGTTGCTGATATCCCACGTCCCGCCTCGACGGCGGAATCCCCGTTCGGGTCACCTGGGCCCGTCATCCCTGGTCTGAGAGCACTCGGTACGTTGTACTACGTTGTTTTCAGAGGGGGATGCGCGGCGGCTATGTCATTTTCCGGTCCGGGCCAGATAGTCGGCGATGTCCTTGCTGAGCTGCTGTGCTTCCGCCTCCGCGGCGGCCTTCTCGCGCTGGGCGGTGATGCGGCTCACGCACTCGTTGAGCGCCAGCATCGGCATCAGCTCCGCCTGCGACTTGCCGGGATACCGTCGCGTATAGGCCTGCAGATGCTGGTTCACGGCATCCGCGGCCAGGCGGATGATTTCCTCCTTCTCCGGGCTCGGAGCGGTCAGGTTGAACGTCCGCTCTGCGATCTTGATGCTGATTTTCTGGTCCATACGCTAACTTTCCAGCCAGGAGATGCACTTGTCTACCTCCCGTATCAGTTGATCCAACTTCTCTTTGGCGGCGCGGTTGTCGCCGCCGGCGGTAAAGGCTTCAGTCAATTTCAGGGTGTCTATCGTGGACTCGAGTTCCAGGACTTGTCTCCTCAAGGCGTCTCCGGTTTCCTTGCACGCCTGTAGCTCTGCGCGGAGACGCTCGTTCTCCACTTTCTCAGCCTCATAGCGGGCAATCAGCTCTTCGATGTGTTTGCGTACTTCTTCAAGCATGGCCGGTTTCAGTGCCTTATTCGTGCAAATTTAATAAAAAACTTTTATTATCGCACGATTACACCCTAAAAAATTGAATGAAAGCAAGGGTTTAGAGCTGTTCGACCAATCTTTTGAATATCACGGTCATCCGGTCCGCCGCGGCGTTGGCCGCCTCGACGATGGCCTCGCCGTCGGTGACGTAGTCCTCGTCGTCCGTGGCGTGGGCCACGTCCGTGATGACTGACATCCCGAAGACGGGGATGCTGCTGTGCCGGGCCACGATGACCTCCGGGACGGTGCTCATCCCCACGGCGTCACCGCCGATGGCCCGGAAATAGCGGTATTCGGCCGGGGTCTCGTAGCAGGGGCCGGTGACGGCGACGTAGACGCCCTTGCGGAGGGAAATGCCCTCCCTGGCGGCGATTTCCTCCGCCTTCAGGATGAGGCCGGGATCGTACGGGCGGGTCATATCCGGGAACCGGGGGCCGAACTCGTCCAGGTTCGGGCCGATGAGCGGGTTCGGGATCAGGTTGATGTGGTCGCGGATGACCATCAGGTCGCCCACGTGGTAGCCGAGGTTCGTGCCGCCCGCCGCGTTGGAGACGAACAGGTACCGGATGCCGAGCCGGACCATCACCCGGATGGGGAGGACCACCTGGTGCATCGGGTAGCCTTCGTAGAAGTGGATGCGGCCCTGCATCGCGATGACGCATTTCCCGCCCAGGGTGCCGACGATGAAGTTCCCCTTGTGGCCGATGGCCGTGGACACGGGGAAGCCGGGCAGTTCGCCGTAGGGGATGATGAGCGGGTTCTCGATCTGGTCGGCCAGTTTGCCGAGGCCGCTTCCGAGGACGATGCCGACCAGCGGCTTGCGTCCTTCCAGCCGCGCGGCGAGAGCGTCCGATGCGGCGTGTATCGTACGTAAAGTGTCAGTCATATTCTTATCTTACAGTCTTTCGATCATTTCGCGGATGAGGCCGGTCATCTTGTCGGCCGCGGCGTTGGCGGCGGTCACGACGTCGTCGCCGTCATTGACATAGTCTTCGGCGTAGTCGTCGTGCGCTTCGTTCGTGATGACCGAGATGCCGAACACGGGCACGCCCGCGTGGCGGGCGGCGATGACTTCCGGGATGGTGCTCATTCCCACGGCGTCGCCGCCGATGAGGCGGAAGTACTTGTACTCCGCCGGAGTCTCGTAGGACGGGCCGGTGCCGCCCACGTACACGCCCTCCTTGAGGTCGATGCCCTTTTCCGCGGCGATGTCCTTCGCGAGCTTGATGAGCGCGGGGTCGTACGGGCGGGTCATGTCCGGGAACCGCGGCCCCAGGTAGTCCAGGTTCGGGCCGATGAGCGGGTTCGGGAGGAAGTTGATATGGTCCTTGATGACCATCAGGTCGCCGACGTGGAGCTGGAAGCTCACGCCGCCGGCGGCGTTGGAGACGAACAGCTTGCCGATGCCGAGGGACATCATCACGCGGATGGGGAGGACGACGAGGTCCATCCCGTAGCCTTCGTAGTAATGGATGCGGCCCTGCATCGCGATGACGGTCTTGCCGCCGAGGACGCCGATGATGAAATTCCCTTTGTGGCCGATGGCCGTCGAGACCGGGAAACCGGGGATGTCCTTGTAGGGGATGACGAGCGGGTCCGCGATCTGGTCGGCCAGCTTGCCGAGGCCGCTGCCGAGCACGATGCCGATTTCGGGCTGCCTGCCGGCGAGGACGCCGGTGAGGTAGTCCGCCGCATTCTTGATCCTTTCGATTCGAGGGTCCATAATAATCAGGTGGATTTAGTGTTATTGTATCTGTTTCAGTACTTTCCGGGCCTCGGCGAGGATTTCCGCCTCGCCGGGGACGACGCGGTCCCGCATCACGAAACGTCCGTTCGCGATGACCGAGGAGATGGTGTCGCTGTGCGCGGCGTACACGAGGTTCGCGAGGAAGGATCCCGGAGAGATGAAGTAGGAGTTGTCGATGTCCACGATGGAGAGGTCCGCGACGGCGCCTTCCCGGACCACGCCGGTGTCCAGGCCGAGCGCCCGGGCGCCGTTCACGGTGGCGGCGTCCATCAGTTCGTGGAGCGGCATCGCTGACGGGTCGTTCTCCCAGGCCTTCTGGAAGAGGGCCGTCGTCTTCATCGTCTCGAGCATGTCCAGGTTGTTGGAGGAGGAGGCGCCGTCCGTGCCCAGGCAGATGTTCGCGCCGGCGCTTTTCAGGTCGTCGTAGCGGAAGCGGTAGCCGGAGGCGAGCTTCGCGTTGGAGTTGATGTTGTGCACGCAGTTCACCCGGTGCCGGCCGAGGAGTTCCACGTCGTGGTCGCTGAGCCAGATGGTGTGCGCCGCGACCACGTGCGGCCCCAGCACGCCCAGCGAATCGAGGTACTCGGTGGGGGAGAGCCCGTTATGGGCCTTCCGGCAGTCGATGTTCTCCTTCTCGGTCTCGGAGATGTGGATGTGCAGCTTCATCCCGTGGTCCTCGGCGAACTGGCTGGCCCAGAGGATCATTTCCTCGCTGACGGTGTAGACCGCGTGGACGGCCATCGCCAGGTGGGAGGCGTCGTCCCACTCCTTCGAGAGCTCGTAGAGTTCGATGCACTTGCGCTTCTGCTTCTCGGCGATCGCCTTGTCGAACCGGTCCAGGATGACGAACGAGATGTAGGGGCGGATGCCCATCTCCACGGCGGCCTGCCGCGCGAACGGGGCGAACCAGTACATGTCGTTGAAGGTGGTGGTGCCGCTGCGGATCATCTCCAGGCAGGCGGCCTTCGTGCCCCAGTAGATGAACTCCTCGTCCATCTTCGCCTCCATCTCCCAGATCTTCGAGAGCCAGTCGTGCAGGGGAACGTCCTCGGTGACGCCGCGCAGCATGATCATCGCCGCGTGCGTGTGCATATTGATGAATCCCGGGATGACGGCCTTGCCGGCGCAGTCCACGGTCTCGTCGGCGACGAGGCCCTCCGTCTCGGGGAAGGGGAGGATACGGTGGATGCGCCGCCCCTGGATGAAGAGGTTCACCGGGGCGCCGTCCAGTTGGATGTTCCGCAGAAGTATCATAGTCCGGAGTCAAAAAAACCGGCAGCGCGCGGGCGGCCGGTCCAAGGTCTAGAATTCGTCGAAGTTGACGTCGGTGAAGGACTTGCCCGGGGCGTCTTCGGCGCTGTTTCCGCGGGGGTCGGCCTGGCCGAGGCGGGCGCGGATGAACGCGACCGCGTCCTCCAGCCCTTCGGCGAACTTTTCGAAGTCCTCCTTGTAGAGGAAAATCTTGTGCTTGTCGTAGGAGAAAGTGCCGTCGTGCTCCTGGCGGCGCTTGCTTTCCGTGATGGTCAGATAGAAATCGTTGTTACCCTTCGTGGCCTTGACATCGAAAAAGTAGGTACGCTTTCCGGCACGGACCGGCTTCGAATAGACGTCTTCCGTGTTTCGCTCCTGGGCGCGGGCCCTCTCGTAATCTTCACTGTACATAGCTATGTCCTTAAATTCGATTTGTTCACAAATGTAGGGAAATTATTTAAAAAACACTAACTTTGTACAAATTATTTGAAAGCTATGCTGAATCGAAGAATTCTGCGGATCAAGGCCTTCAAAGTCCTGTATTCCTATGCCGAAAACCGGTCGATGACTTTGAACGAAGCCCTCTCCGCCCTGGATATTTCCTGCGAGGCGACGCGGGACCTCTACCTGCTGATGCTCTCCATCGTCGGCCCGCTCACGGCGGAGGCCGCGCGGCGCGCGGAGGCGGCCCGGAACAAGTTCAACCCCACCGAGGAAGAGCTCCATCCGAACCTCAAGTTTGTCCGCAACGCCCTCGCCCCGCTCCTGGACGGGGACCCCGACTTCCAGAAGCTCCTGGAACGCAAGAAACTTTCCTGGGACCAGGACGACGCCCTGGTGAACCAGCTCTACGAGTCGGTCGTCACCCGTCCGTACTACGCCGCCTACCTGGCGGATCCGGAGGTCTCCCTCGCGCAGGACATCCGCATCTTCAAGAAGGTCTTCGAGCACGAATTCGAGGACAACGACGCCCTCTGGCAGATCCTGGAGGACCGCTCCATCTACTGGACGGACGACCTTCCCTACGTCCTCACGCAGGTCATCCGCAGCCTGGACGAGATCGGCCGCGCCGGCCACTGGGAGCTTCCGCCCCTGTACCAGAGCGACATCCTCGCCGCGCAGGGCAAGTCCGTGGACAGCGACGGCCAGTTCGTCAAGCGCCTGCTGACCGCGGCGTTCGGCCGCTTCTCCGAGTATTATGACAAGGTGGCCGGCTCCGTCCGGGGCTGGGACCGCGACCGGCTCTTCACCACGGACATCGTCCTCATCGCGATGGGCCTCGCCGAGGCCGAGACCTTCCCGGAAATCCCCGTGAAGGTCACCATCAACGAGTACGTGGAAATCTCCAAGTTCTACTCCACCCCCAAAAGCCGCTCCTTCGTGAACGGTCTCCTGGACCGACTGGTCAAGGAAAGCGAGGCCGAAGGCCGCATCCGCAAGGCGGGCAAGGGGCTCCTTTAGCAAACTCAGAAAAACAGAATGTATATGAAGACTCTTTTCCTTCTTCTCCAGGCCCAGGCTCCTGCGCAGGGCCAGCCGGGTGGCGGCGCCTCGATGTGGATCCTCCTCCTGCTGATGTTCGTGGTGATGTATTTCTTCATGATCCGTCCGCAGCGCAAGCAGCAGAAAGAGCTCGAGGCCTTCCAGAACTCCCTCAAGAAGGGTGACAAGGTGATCATCGGCAACAGCGGCATCTTCGGCGAGATCGTCGAGGTGAACGACCGCACGGCCCTCGTCCGCGTGGACGGCGACACCAAGCTCCGCGTCGCGAAGCAGGTCCTCACCAAGGATATGACCGACAACCAGCAGTAGGCGTCTCCCTTCCGTGAAACGGAAATTCCGGCTGCCGCTTCGGGGCAGGGAGTGGCTCCTTTTCGCCACCTCCCTGGTCCTTGCCGTGCTGATCTGGTTCCTCAGCAACCTGTCCCGGTCCTATTCGGGCGTGCTGGGGGTTCCCGTCGTCGCGGAATGCAACCTGCAAGGCTACAGCAACGTTTCGTCCAACGCCCCGATGCTCTCCGCCCGCTGCCGCGCGGAGGGTTTCCGGCTCCTGCGGGAGGGAACCCGCCGGTCTCGCCGGCCCGTCCGGGTCGCCTTCGACCGGGCGGACCTCCGCCACGGTTCGGGCGAGCGTTTCTACGTCACGGGCAACGTGATGAACAACTACCTGCGGCAGATCTTCGGGGACAAGGTGGACGTGGAGGACATCGTCACGGACACGCTCTTCTTCGTCTTCTCCCAGGAGAACAACAAGCGTGTCCCCGTCAATTTCGCCGGCGATTTCACCTACCGTTCCCAGTATATGGCCTCCGGCCCGCTCAAGATCACGCCGGATTCGGTGACCGTGTACGGCGAACAGGCGCGGCTGGACCTGGTGGACCACGTGTCCACGGCCCAGATCTTCGTGGATGACGTCCACGAGGCGCAGCACGGGACCCTCCGTCTGCGCAAGATCAAGGGCGTGCGCCTCTCGGACGAGGAAATCTCCTACGAGCTTCCGGTCTCCCGCTTCGTGGAGATCCGTTCCGAGCTGCCCGTCTCGGTCCGCAACGTGCCCTCCGGCCACCACCTGGACGTTTTCCCGTCCCGGGCGACCGTCGTCCTGCACTGCACCTTCCCGGTCAGCCGCGACCCGCTCGCGTCCTTCGGCCTGTACATCGACTACGAGGACTTCGCCTCCTCCATTTCGGGGCGCTGTGTGCCCCGCGTCCGGGAACTTCCTTCCGGAGTGCTCGACTACCGGGTGGAGCCGGCCGTCTTCGACTGCATCGAGACCGACTGATCCGATGAAGACGGTCATCCTTACCGGGGGAATGGGCAGCGGCAAGTCCGCCGTCGCCGCCGTGCTCAAGGCGCGGGGCGTGCCCGTGTACGACTCCGATTCCCGGACCAAGTCCCTGTACGACCGCGACCCCGCCCTCGTCGGGCGGCTGGAGGAGGCGCTGGGCGCCGGCCTCCGGAACGCGGAGGGCCGCCTGGACCGCGCGAAACTTGCGTCCCTCATCTTCTCGGACCCGCAGCGGAAGGCCGCCGTGGAGGCGATCGTCCATCCCGCCGTCCTGGCGGATTTCCGCCGATGGAAGCGCTGGCAGCGCCCGAAGGGATGGACCTACGGCCCCGTGCCCTTCGTCGTGCTGGAATCGGCCATCATCCTCTCCTGCCCGGTCTTCGACGGGGTGGGCGACCGGACGGTCCTGGTGGACGCGCCCGAAGCGGTGCGCCTCGCCCGTTCCGTGGCCCGGGACGGCTCGGATCCCGAATCGGCCCTCCGCCGCATCCGAGGGCAGCGTTTCGACCTCTCCCGCGTGGACGCCGTCCTCCGGAACGACGGCCCGCTCCAGGCCCTTTCCGCGGAGACGGACCGCGTATTTCTGAATTTATTCCTATCTTTGTAAACTCTAAAACAGTAGCATATATGAAAACCGACCTTGCCAAAATCCTTTCCGTCCGCGGCCAGCGCGGACTGTTCTCCTATATCGCCCAGTCGCGCAACGGCGCCATCGCGGAATCCCTCCGCGACCACAAGCGCACGAACTTCGCGGCGAACGCCGGCATCACCACCCTTGCGGACATCTCCATCTACACGCAGGAAGGGGAATTGAAGCTCAAGGAAGTCTTCCTCAAGCTCCAGTCCGTCCTCGGCGACGCCGACGCCCCGTCCTCCAAGGCCGACACCGAGGAGATCAAGGCCCTCTTCGAGAAGGCCGTCCCCGACTACGACGGCGACCGTTTCTACGTGTCCCACATGAAAAAGGTCGTGGACTGGTACAACGAGTTGAAGAACTTCGCTTCCCTCGACTTCGTGGAAGAGGACGAGGAGGCCACCGAGCCCGAGGCATAAATGCCTACCCTGCAGGTCATCACCCTGGGGTGCTCCAAGAACACGGTGGACACGGAACACCTCCTGTACCAGGTGCGGGACTCTTATGAGATCGTGCCGGAGGAGGAAGTGCGCCCCGTCGACGTCCAACTGATCAACACCTGCGGCTTCATCGGCGACGCGAAGGAACAGTCCGTCCAGACCATCCTCGCCTCGGTCCAGCGCAAGAAAGAAGGGGAGATCGGGCGCCTGCTGGTGTTCGGCTGCCTTTCCCAGCGCTACAGCCGCGAGATGCCGGACCTCATCCCGGAGGTGGACGGCTGGTTCGGCGCGCGGGACCTGGATCCTCTCGTCCGCGCGCTCGGCTGCCGGCCCGATCCGGCCTCGGCGCACCGCCGCGTCCGCACGGACGGCATCCATCCCTACGCCTACCTCAAGATCTCGGAGGGCTGCGACCGGCGCTGCTCCTACTGCGCGATCCCGCTCATCCGCGGTCCCCACAGGTCCGTGCCGATGGAAACGCTCGTGAAGGAGGCGGAGGAACTTGCCGCGCAGGGCGTCAGGGAGCTGGTGATCATAGCCCAGGACACGACCTACTACGGCCTGGACCTGTACAAGAAACGCTCGCTTGCCCAGCTGCTCCGCCGCCTTTCCGCCGTGGAAGGCATCGAGTGGCTCCGCATCCACTACTCCTATCCGGCCGATTTCCCGGAGGACGTGCTGGACGAGATGGCAAGCAATCCGAAGGTCTGCCGCTATATGGACATCCCCCTGCAGCACATCTCCGACCCGGTCCTGGACAAGATGCACCGTCACGTGGACGGGGCCTGGACGCGGGAGCTCATCCGCCGGATGCGGGAGAAAGTCCCCGGCGTGGTCCTTCGCACGACGATGATCGTGGGCCATCCCGGCGAGACCCCGTACGCCTTCCGGCAGCTGCTCCAATTCGTGGAGGAAGCCCGTTTCGAACGCCTCGGCGCCTTCACCTATTCCGAGGAGGAAGGCACTTTCGGGGCGAACCATTTCGACGACGCGATCACCCCGCGGACGAAGAAATTGCGCCTTTCCCGCCTGATGGAACTCCAGCGTGGCATTTCTCTTGCATACAATCTGTCTCGTGTGGGGACGGAAGTCCGCGTCCTGGCGGACGACTTCGTGGACGGCGTCTTCGTGTGCCGCAGCGAATTCGAAAGCCCGGAGGTGGACGGCGAGATCCTGGTGAAGTACGATCCGGACCTTTTTGACGGCGTGGAGCCCTGGTCCCTGGTCGGCAGCTTCTTCCGGGTGAAGGTCGTCTCCGCCGACGAGTATGATTTGACTGCAGAACTTGTGGAATTATGAGAAGATTCACCCTGACCTTGGGGCTCGCCGCCCTGGCGCTGGCCGCTTGTTCGCCCCAGACTCTGACCTTCAGCGTCGAGATGCGCCATCCGTCGAAATCCGGCATCGACCTCAGCCGGAAGTCGATGTCCGTCGTGTATATGGACGACGGGCAGGCGGACACCACTTTCAGCAACGGCGTGGCCTCCAGCCTCGCCCGCTGTCTCGAGGAAGACTATTTCGCCGGCAACGAGGCCATCGGCGTGTACAAGATCCCGGTGGACTCCGTGTCCCTGGACCTGATGCACGGCCTGGTGATGGACAGCGGCGACGATGTCGTCTTCCTGCTGGGACCGCCCGCCTTCGGAGACGTTGTCTTGACGGAACTCGTGTCCGTGAAGAACCCCGTGAGCGTGGATTCCGCCTTCGTCTCCAACGCGCAGCTTCCCTACAACGCGAAGCTCTTCGTCTATGACAGTATGGGCAAGGAGGACGAACTGCACGTCTTCCGCGGCAGCAGCATCCTTCGCACCCAGGTTTTCTCCAACGGTGTGACCGCGAAGGAATTCCTGAAGGAGAAGGCCTTGAAGTCCAAGGACTGGGGCGCGGAGCTGGTCGGCAGGCAGATCTCGAACCGGTTCGTCCCTACCTGGAAAGAGGAGGCATATTCGGTGTATTACTACGAGGGCTGGGACGACGATTGGATCACCGCCGCCTCCTATGCCTACGAGATGAAATGGAAAAGGGCCGCTGACATCTGGATGAAGAAAGTCAACGACAACAATATCGGCAAGCGCGCCTGCGCCTGCTACAACACGGCGCTGGCCTTCTATATGATGGGCGACCTGGGTCTTGCCGCCAAGTGGCTGGACCGCTCCGACCAGTACGGGTCGACCGACCTCACGCCGGGGCTTCGCAAGAAGATCGAGGCCCGCAAGAGATAGATGCAGCCCGAGAACGCGTATATGTTCCCGACCTCCGTAAAGGAGGTGCAGGCGCTGGGATGGGATTACATCGACGTGATCTTGGTGACCGGCGACGCATTCGTGGACCATCCGTCCTTCGGGACGGCCGTCATCGCCCGGTGGCTCCAGAAATGGGGCTACCGGGTTGCCGTAGTACCCCAGCCCAACTGGCGGGACGATCTCCGGGATTTCCGCAAGCTGGGGGCCCCGCGGCTCTATTTCGGGGTCAATGCGGGGGCGATGGACTCGATGGTGAACCATTACACGGCCTCGAAGCGCCTCCGCCACGACGACGCCTACACGCCGGAAGGCAAGGCGGGCGCGCGGCCCGACTACGCCGTCACCGTCTATACGAAGATCCTGAAGGAACTCTATCCGGACGTGCCGGTGGTCATCGGCGGCATCGAGGCCTCCCTCCGCCGCCTGACGCACTACGATTACTGGAAGGACTGCCTGATGCCCTCCATCCTGGTGACCTCCGGCGCCGACTACCTCTGCTACGGCATGGGCGAACGCCCGATGCTGGCGCTGACCCGGGGGATCGAGAACGGTTGGAGCCGCCACCAGATGCAGGCGATTCCGCAGATCGCCTTTTATGCGAAAGGAAAGTTGCCGAAGGGGGTGCACCCCCCTGAATCGTCGCTTCGCGACCCCTCCCATCCTAAGGATGGGCCCCTCCCTCTTATGCGGCCGAGGGTGGCCACAGATTCCGGTGGGTGTACCCCCTCCGGCATGTTGCTCCTTCATAGTTTTGAGGAGTGCCAGAGAGATAAGTATAAGTTTGCGGAGAATTTCCATTGGATCGAGACGCACGCGAACATGATGCATCCCGATACGA
>CAMNGM010000005.1 GCA_946538425.1 uncultured Bacteroidales bacterium
AGAAGTATGTCGCCGACCCGGAGACCTACGACTTCAAGAAGATCCTGAACTGGTAGTTTGAAAAAGGTCCTTTACCAGATGCTTCCCCGGCTGTGGGGAAGCGGTAAGTTTGAAAGTGTCGACGCCGCGTCCTTGGAGTACATCCGGGGACTCGGCGTCGATTACATCTGGTACACGGGCGTCATCCGCCACGCCACGCGGAAGAAGGACGAAGGCTGCCGGCCGTCCCATCCCCAGATCGTGAAAGGGGAGGCCGGGTCGCCCTATGCCATCACGGATTACTATGATGTAAATCCTTATCTGGCAACGGATCCCGATGCCAGGATGGAAGAATTCCTTCAACTGGTGAAACGCACCCATCGGCACGGGATGAAAGTCATTATGGACTTTGTCCCGAACCACGTGGCGCGGGATTACCGGAGCCACATTCCGGGTGTCCATTCCCTCGGCGAGGACGACGACACCTCCGTGCACTGGGCGCCCGGGAACGACTTCTTCTATTACCCCGGCGAGCCCCTGCGCCTGCCGGTTCCCTGCGAAGGCCCCGGCTTCTTCGAATTCCCGGCCAAGGCCTCCGGCAACTGCTTCTCCCCTTCGCCCGGCGTCAACGACTGGTACGAGACCATCAAGATCAACTACTGCGACTTCCACACCCGCACCTGGGACAAGATGTACAACATCGTCCACTACTGGGCCCTCAAGGGCGTGGACGGTTTCCGGTGCGACATGGTGGAGCTGGTGCCCCCGCAATTCCTGCAGTGGCTGATCGCGAAGATCAAGCTGGAATTCCCGGACCTCGTCTTCATCGCCGAGGTCTATGAGAAAGAGAAGTACCGGATGTATGTCGACGAGGTGGGCTTCGACCTCCTCTACGACAAGTCCGGCCTGTACGACACCGTCCGCGCCGTCACCTGCGACGGGCTCACGGCCCGGGCGCTGACCTGGAACTGGCAGTTCCTCGGCGACCTCCAGCCCCGGATGCTGGACTTCCTGGAGAACCACGACGAGCAGCGCGTAGCCTCCGACTTCTTCGCGGGCAGCGCCGAGGCCGGCTACGCCGCCCTGGGCGTGTCGCTGCTGCTGAACACCGCCCCCTTCATGCTCTATTTCGGCCAGGAGGTCGGGGAGCGTGGGATGGACGACGAGCCTTTCAGCGGCGTCAACGGCCGCACCTCCATCTTCGACTGGTGGACCGTGGCGAGCCTGCAGGCGCTCCGCCAGTACATTGACAATCCGCGCAAAGGCCTGAATGCCAGGCAGAAATCGGTATTGAAGCGTTACCGGGAAGCGCTGGAACTGGCCAAGCGCCCGGCCTTCGCCGAGGGACGGACCTTCGACCTCTGCTACTGCCAGGGCGAGGGATTCGACCCCGACCGCCACTTCGCCTTCCTCCGTGCCGACGAGACCGAAACCTGGCTCGTCGTCGCCAACTTCGGTCCCGCCGCCGACATCACGGTCCGCATCCCGGCCGAGTCGGGCGCGGAGCCCCGCACCGTCGCGCTGCGCGTGCCGGAAAAGGATTTCGTTGCCAAACAGATTTAGCGCCGGCGGAACTCGGCGACGGTGATGGCCGTCGCGATCGCGGCGTTCAGGGACTCGGAGCCCGGGTCGTCCGCGGGATAGGGCGGGATGAAGAGCCGGTCGCTCACGCAGGCGGCCACGGCCGGCGAAATGCCGTTGGATTCATTGCCGATCACAATCACCGAAGGCGCATCCGAACCGCAGTCCAGGGCCTTGGAATAGAGATTGTCCCCATCCAGGAACGTTCCGTACACGTGTCCGCCGCCGGACACCACCCACCGGCACAGTTCCGCGATGTCCATCCGGAAGAACGGCACGCGGAAGATGGCGCCCATCGTGGCCTGGACCACCTTGGGATTGTACAGTTCCACAGTGTCGGGCGAGGCGACGACCCCGTCGATGCCGAACCAGTCCGCCACCCGGAGGATGGTGCCCAGGTTGCCGGGGTCGCGGATGCCGTCCAGGGCCAGGAAAAGCCCTTCCGATGGCCGGAAGGCGGCGGGGGCCGGCTGCCGGACGACGGCGAGGACCGGAGAAGGGGAGGACAGCATCGACAGCCGGGCCATCGCCTCCTCGCCGATCTCGTCCCGGCGGTAGACGGACACGACCTCGAATCCCGATGCCAGCGCCTCGGAAACCATCTTTTCGCCCTCGACCACGAAGAGCCCGGCTTCGTCCCGGAACTTTTTTTGCGCGAGGGAGCGGACCTGCCGCAGTTCGTTCTTGGAAATGCTCATACCCTGCAAAGTTATATATTATTCTTGTCGATTAATAGCGGAAAAGTGTTAATTTTGTAGGAATGAACTGCAAAAACCTCATCCTTCCCGTCCTTGCCGGTCTCCTTGCCACGGGCTGCGCCTCGCAGCGCCTCGCGGAAGGGGAGTACCGCCTCGCCGGCAACAAGATCAAGGTGGAAGGCAAGCAGATCAGCAGTTCGGAACTCACTTCCTACCTTGCGCAGAAGCCCAGCGCCTTGTTCCTGGGCATCCGCCGGCCGGGCGCCCCGCTGGTGATCCACGACGAAAGCCAGGTCCGGACCAGCGCCGAAAACATCGTGAACCACCTGGAATACATCGGCTACTACGGCTCCCGGGTCCACAGCGAAGTGGAATACAAGCGCAATCGGGCGTACGTGACCTACCACGTCACCCCCGGAAAACGGTACACGATCCGGTCGATCGATTTCGAACTCCCGCAGGACGAGGAGTTCCGCAAGGAGTTCGAGACGGACAGGCCCCGCATCACCATCCAGGAAGGCCAGTACCTGGCCGAGTCCACCCTCGAGGCCGAAACCGTCCGTTCCGCCGAGTTCTTCCGGAACCGCGGCTACTACGGCTTCGACAAGAGCTTCTACTTCTGCGAGGCGGACACGCTTTCGCACGACGGAACCGCCGCGTTGACGATGGCCATCCGGGACTATCCCCGCAACGGGTCCCCGGAGGAGGCGAAACCCCACCGGAAGTTCACCATCGGCAAGGTGACCCTGTCCTACCCGAAGGAAGTCCCCTTCAGGACCTACGTCCTCGAGGAACTGAACGTCCTGCGGCCCGGAATGCCCTACAGCGAAAGGGCCGTCAACGCCACCTACTCCCGCCTGTCGAACCTCTCCGTCTTCAACAGCGTGAACGTGACGATGAACCCGGCGTCGGACGAGGTCGTGGACTGCGACATCAACCTGACGAACGGCGGCGTCCAGGGCTTCAAGGCGAACCTGGAGGCCTCCGTGAACTCCACCGGCCTGTTCGGCATCTCCCCGCAGCTCAATTATTTCCACAAGAATTTCTTCCACGGCGGCGAGCTATTCAACCTGGGTCTGAAAGGCAACTTCCAGTTCAAGACCAAGGACAACGTGCGCGCCACGGAATTCAGCATCTCCAGTTCCCTCCGCATCCCCAAGCTCATCGGCCTGCCGAACTCCCTGTTCCGCGGCCCGAACCTCCCGCATACGGACCTCACCCTGGGTTTCAGCTACCAGGACCGTCCGGAGTACAAGCGGACGATGATCACCACGAGCTTCGGCTACACGGGCAACCTCGAGCGGAACTTCTTCTACCAGTTCTTCCCGTTCCAGGCCAACATCGTCCGCCTGTTCAAGGTTTCGGACAGTTTCCAGGAGCGCCTTTCCCGGGACCTGTTCCTGTGGAACGCCTATTCGGACCACTTCGATATGGGCGTGGGCGGAATGTTGTACTACACGACGGACGCTTCGGCCATCCCCAAGCGTTCCTACCGCTACGGCCGCTTCACGTTCGACCTGGCCGGCAACGTCATCAGCCTGTTCAACTCCGCGATGCCCACCAACCAGTACGGCGAGCATACCATCTGGCAGATCCCGTACGCCCAATACGTGCGCGGGGAGCTGCAGCTGGGCCAGACGCTCCGCTTCGGCGGCGGGGACACCCAGGCGGTGGCCTTCCGCTTCCTGGTGGGCGCGGGCTACGGCTATGGCAACTCCACCACCGTCCCGTTCGAGAAGCAGTTCTACGCCGGCGGCGCGAACAGCATGCGCGGCTGGCAGGCCCGCGCCCTGGGCCCGGGCGGCGTCGAACCCTGGACCGAATACTTCCTGATTCCCAGCCAGACCGGCGAATTCAAGATGGAGGCCAACGTGGAATACCGCTTCCCGGTCGTCTGGAAGCTGGAAGGGGCGCTGTTCGGGGACGTGGGCAACGTGTGGAACCTGCGGGGCACGGACATCACGGAAAGAAGCGGCTTCTCCTTCGACTCCATCGCCGCCGACTGGGGCCTGGGCGTCCGCGTGAACCTGGAGTTCATCCTCGTGCGCATCGACCTGGGCCTCAAGGTGTACGAACCCTGCCGGCCTGCCGACGAACGCCTGATCGGACCCGACCAGTGGCTCAAATCAGGCAACTTCGCCCTCCACTTCGGTGTGGGCTATCCGTTCTGATCCCATTCTGAGAATAACTCCGGCCGACCTCTCCACTGTCATTCTGAAAAGATCTCCGGCCGACCTCTCCACTGTCATTCTGAGGAGGTCCTCCGGACCGACGTGAGAATCTATTTCTTCCCGTAATACTTCGGCCAGCACGCCTCCAGATAGGCGCGCAGCACGTTCTCGTGCTTGTTGGGCTGCGGCTCGTAGAAGACGGTGCCCTTGATGGCGTCGGGGAGGAACTCCATATCCGCGAAGTGCCCGGGGTAGTCGTGGGCGTACTTGTAGCCGTCGCTGTAATTGAGGTCCTTCATCAACTGCGTGGGCGCGTTGCGGATGGGGAGGGGGACCGGGAGGTCGCCTGTCTCCCGGACGAGGGCCAGGGCGTTTTCCAGGGCCATGTAGGAGCCGTTGCTCTTGGGGGAGGAGGCGAGGTAGACCGTCGTCTCGGCGAGCGGAATCCGGCCTTCGGGCATCCCGATCTTCGAGACCACCTCAAAGCAGGCGTTCGCCAGCAGGAGCGCGTTCGGATTCGCCAGACCCACGTCCTCGGACGCGGAGAGACACAGCCGGCGGGCGATGAACAGGGGATCCTCGCCGCCCTCGATCATCCGGGCCAGGTAGTAGACGGCCGCGTTCGGGTCCGACCCGCGGATGCTCTTGATGAAGGCCGAGATGATGTCGTAGTGCATCTCCCCGTCCTTGTCGTAGATGGCCATGTTCTCCTGGATGCTCTCCGTCACGGACTTGTTGTCGATGACGATGGGGGAGCGGTCCGCGTAGGAGTCCACCACGATTTCCAGCACGTTCAGCAGCTTGCGGGCGTCCCCGCCGCTGTACCGCATCAGGGCGTCGGTCTCCACGACCTGGATGTCCTTGTCCTTGAGGAGGACGTCCTCCTTCAGGGCGCGGTCCAGAAGCACCTGTAAATCATTCTTTTCCAATGACTTCAGAACAAAGACCTGGCAGCGGGAGAGGAGGGGGGTGATGACCTCGAAGGAGGGGTTCTCGGTGGTCGCGCCGATCAGGACGATCGTCCCCGTCTCCACGGCCCCGAGGAGCGCGTCCTGCTGGGCCTTGTTGAAGCGGTGGATTTCATCGATGAACAGCACCGGCGCCCCGCGCTGGTTGAACAGGCTGTTCGAGCGGGCCTTGTCGAAGACATCCCGGACGTCCTTGACCCCGGAGGTGACGGCGGACAGGGTGTAGAACTCCCGGTCCATCGTCTGCGCGATGATATGGGCCAGCGTCGTCTTGCCCACGCCCGGAGGCCCCCAGAGGATGAAGGACGAGAGGTTGCCGCTCTCGATCATCTTCCGCAGGACGCAGCCTTCGCCCACCAGGTGCCGCTGGCCCACATACTGGTCCAGCGACTGCGGACGCATCCGTTCCGGCAGGGGAGGGAGCATGGTACTGGACGCGGACATCGGCCTAGATTTCCTTGCTGTAGACGCGCCGACGGCGCTTGAATTCCTTCTGGTACAGGTTCCAGAGGTTCTGGACGCTGTTGTTGGTCTCCATTTCGGCGTTGGATTCGCCGTACTTGAACCCGCCCTCGATGAGCATCGGGATCAGGTCGTTGAAGATGATGGAATGGATGCCCCGGTTCCGGTAATCCGGATCCACGGCGATCATCAGCAGTTCCAGGCCGTCCTCGTGCTTCCAGTAGGTGGACTTGAGGAGATGCCACCAGCCGAAGGGGAAGAGATAACCGCCGCATTTCTGCGCGGCGCGGGCGACGGAGGGCATCGTCAGGGAGACGCCCACGAGCTTTCCGTCCGCATCCTCGATGAGGGTGATGTACTTGAGGTCGATCAGGCCCAGGTAGGTATCCACATAATTGTCGATGACATCGTCCGGAAGCACCGTGAAATCGAACAGCTGGCTGTAGGCCCGGTTGATCAGGTCGAAGATCTTCCGGCCGTAGCCTTCCTTGCGGACCTCGCGCTTGGTGATCCGGCGGATATGGAGGCCGTAGCGTTCCTGCACGAGGGCGGCGGCGCGGGAAACCTTCTCCGGCACCTTTTCCGGCACGAAGATCCGGTATTCCAGCCAGTCGTTGACCTTGCCCAGCCCCAGGGCCTCGAAATGGTCCTTGTAGTACGGGTAATTGTATTTGAGGTTGAAGGAGCTGATGTCGTCGAAGCCTTCCACCACGCAGCCCTCGTTGTCAAAGTCCGTGAAGCCGAGCGGGCCCGAAATCTGGGTCATCCCGTGCTTCTTGCCGAAGGCGACGACCGCATCGACCAGCGCCTTGGAAACCTCCCGGTCGTCGATGAAATCGATCCAGCCGAAGCGGACTTCGCGGTGGTCCCAGTCGCGGTTCGCAATGTCGTTGACGATGGCGGCGACCCGGCCGACAATCTCGCCTTTCTCATTGTAAGCCAAATATTTCTCGCACTTGGCGTATTTTCCCATCGGATTCTTGGCCATATCCAGCGAGGACATCTCGTCCAGGAACAGGCTGGGAACATAATGCGGGCAGTCCTTATACAGTTTGAGCGGGAATTTCACGAAAGCGCGCAGGTCCTTGCGGCTCTCGACGGTCTTGACGGTTATAGGCATAGGTTTCAGTAACGCATATCATATTCAGTGCAAAGATAGTCAATTATTTTGAATGTACACCCCTCGCCCATTATTTGTTACACAATTTATATTATGTTAACAAATAGAAAAGGAAAAGCTCCCCTGCATCCGCAAATTTCCAGAATACGCGAAATTTGAGTAAATTTGTAGGTTAAAGAAAAAAGACGAATGAGCAAAAAGAAAGTCGACCTGAAACTGGAGAACGTCACCATCGAGGCCGTCGCCGCCGAGGGCAAGGCTTTGACCCACGTGGACGGGATGGTCGTCTTCGTCGATTTCGCCGTCCCGGGCGACGTCGTGGACATCCAGGTGTTCAGGAAGAAGAAAAACTATATGGAGGGCTTCATCTCGCGGATGATCCAGCCCTCTCCGCACCGGCTCGAAGCATTCTGCGAGCATTTCGGCGTATGCGGCGGCTGCCGTTGGCAGCCCTTGCCGTACGAGATGCAGCTCGAAGCCAAGCGGCAGCAGGTCTATGACCAGCTCGTCCGGATCGGACACCTGGAGGTGCCCGAAATCCGTCCGACACTCCCCTCCCAGCGGACGCAGTTCTATCGTAACAAATTGGAATTCAGCGCTTCCAGTAAGCGTTGGGTACTCCGTGACGAGGATCCCGATACCATTCCCGAGAACGACCGGATGGGCCTCGGCTTCCACGTAGGCAAGTTCTTCGACAAGGTCCTGGACATCAAAAAATGCTGGCTCCAGCCGGAACCGTCCAATTCTATCCGCTTGTTTATCAAGCAGTTCTGCATCGACCACGGCTACGAATTCTACGACATCCGGGGCAATGCGGGCTATTTCCGCAATATGTTCGTCCGGACGACGGAAGCGGGGTCGGTGATGCTCATCCTCTGCTTCGCCTACGAGGATTCCGCCAGGCGGACCGCCCTGATGGACGCCGTGGCGGCCGAATTCCCGCAGATCACCTCCCTCTGGTACGTCATCAACGAGAAGCTGAACGATTCCATCGGCGACCAGTCCCCCGTCCTGTACAGGGGTGACGAAGCCATCTACGAGGAAATGGAAGGCCTGCGGTTCAAGATCGGCCCGAAATCCTTCTATCAGACGAATTCCCTGCAGGCCTACCGCCTGTACAGCGTCGCGCGCGATTTCGCCGCCCTCACCGGCAACGAAGTGGTCTATGACCTGTATACAGGCACCGGCACCATCGCCCAGTTCGTTTCCCGGCATGCGTCCAAGGTCATCGGCATCGAATACGTCCCCGAGGCCATCGAGGACGCCAAGGCCAATGCGGAAGCGAACGGCATCGCGAACTGCGCCTTCTTCGCCGGCGATATGAAGGATGTCTTGAACGCGAAGTTCATCGCCAAGCACGGCCGCCCGGACGTCATCATCCTGGACCCGCCGCGCGCGGGCATCCATCCCGACGTGGCGAAGGTCATCCTGGAGGCGGCCCCCGACCGGATGGTCTACGTGAGCTGCAATCCGGCCTCCCAGGCCCGCGACCTGGCCATCCTCTGCGAAGACTATGAGATTACGGCGGTCCAGCCCGTCGACATGTTCCCGCACACGATGCACGTGGAGAACGTGTGCGCACTTAAAAGGAAAGAGAAATGATCTGGCTGCAAGTCCTTCTGCTCATCGGCGGTCTCGCCCTCATCGTATTCGGGGCGGACTGGCTCGTGGACGGCGCCTCGGGCATCGCCCGGCGCTTCGGTCTGAGCGAATTCGTCATCGGCCTCACCATCGTCGGGATGGGCACTTCCGCCCCGGAGATGGTCGTCAGTTTCATCGGCGCCTTCCAGGGCAACGCCGATATCGCCATCGGCAACGTGGTGGGCTCGAACATCATGAACACCCTCCTGATCCTGGGTGTCACGGCCCTCATCCTCCCGATGGTCATCACCCCGTCCAACTGGAAGCGGGACATCCCGATGAACATCCTGACCACGATGCTCCTGATCTTCCTGGGGCTGGAGTACACGATCCTCCATATCGGCACGAACGGCCTGAGCCGCTGGGACGGAGGCATCCTCATCGCCTTCTTCATCGGCTATATGATCCTGAGTTTCAAGGGGAACCAGCCCGTCGAGGAGGACTCCCCCGCCAAGCAGCGCAGCATCTGGATGTGCATCCTGCTGATCGTAGCCGGCATTGCGGGACTCGCTTTCGGCGGGAACCTGTTCGTGAACAACGCGACGGAACTGGCGCGCGCCCTCGGGGTCAGCGACAAGTTCATCGCCATCACCATCCTGGCCGGCGGCACGTCGATGCCGGAGCTGGCCACCTGCGTGGTGGCCGCCGCCAAGAAGAAAGGCCAGCTGGCCCTCGGCAACATCATCGGCTCCAATGTCTTCAACATCCTGCTGATCCTCGGCGGATCGGCCCTCATCTCCCCCCTGTCCTTCGACCACATCACGTATGTGGACCTCGGCGTCCTGCTCGTGAGCGCCCTGGTGCTCCTGACCGCGGGTTTCGTGGGCCGCAAGAAGGTCATCGACCGGCTGGACGGCGTGCTCTTTGTCTTGATTTGGGCGGCCTATATGGCCTATCTCATTTATAACCTGTAACTTATGCTATTCCATATCCTGCAGACCGTCACCCCCGAAGCCGAGCAGATCGCCCAGAAGTTCTCCGCCGATTCCCTGACCACCAAGGGGGCGGAAATCATGGAGGTCCTCCGGAACACGCCACCCAAGGAGCTGGTGGAGGAGATGGTCACCTCCTTCATCAAGTTCGGCATCAAAGTCCTGGTCGCCCTGGTGATCTACCTCGTCGGCGCCTGGCTCATCCGAAAGTTCAAGCATCTGATCGCCAAGGCGTTCACGCGGCGCGGGACCGATGCGACCCTGACTTCCTTCATCCAGAGCCTGGTAACCGCCGTCCTGTGGATCCTCCTCATCATGGTGATGATCGGCACCCTGGGCATCAACACCACCTCGCTCGCCGCCCTCCTGGCCGCCGGCGGAATGGCCATCGGCATGGCGATGAGCGGAACCGTCCAGAATTTCGCGGGCGGCATCATGCTGCTGGCTTTCAAGCCCTTCAAGGCGGGAGATTACATCGAAGCGCAGGGATACGCCGGCACGGTGAAGGAAATCAACATCGTCAGCACGAAGATCACGACGATGGACAACAAGCTCGTCATCCTGCCCAACGGCGCCCTCTCCAACGGCACCATCAACAATTACAGCGCGAACCCCGTCCGCCGGATCGACCGGACCGTCGATGTCGCCTACGGTTGCGACGCGGCGGCCGTCCGGGAAAAGCTGCAGCGGATCATCGGGGCGCAGGAGAAGATCCTGGACGGGTCGACACCCGGGGCCCAGGATCCCACGGTCGTGCTGAGCTCGCTGAAAGACAGTTCCGTCGAGTTCCTCATCCGGATCTGGGTGAAGTCGTCCGACTATTTCGAAGTGTCGTACTGGCTGAACGAAGCCGTCTATACGGAGCTGCCGGAGCAGGATATCTCCTTCCCGTTCCCGCAGATGGACGTCCACCTGAAACAAGACTAAAAAAAAAGCGACCCTTCCGGGCCGCTTTTCTTTATCCTTCCGTTACGAACTTCTCCTTCATCATCACGGGATTGCCGTAGATGCGGAGGAAGATGTCGCGGAGTTCCGCGCGGTTCAGCGTCGGCTCCACCTGGTCGAGCTGGTGCTCGGTGAATTCCGTGAAGGCTTCCGCCTCCTCGTGGGAGTAGCGGTCCGCGTACTTGAACGTGTGGTTCGCGAGGTCGTATGCGATGTAGTTCGTGTTCCAGAGCTTGTAGCCGTTGATGACGCGGACGTCCACGGCGTGGCGGATGAGCTGGTAACGGTCGTTCTTGTCGCAGACGGAGGCCGCGCGGATCTCGTCCTCGGTGAGCGGGTCGCCGAAGTTCAGGTGCACGTTGCCCTTCCACTGCTTGATGCCCAGCATAATGCTCTGCAGGTCCTCGTTCTCGGTCTTGACGTACTTCTGCGTGCGGGAGATGAGGATTTCGCGGGCCTTGAGGATGTCGCAGGGCTCGTATTCATAGGAGATCGAGAGCGGGATGATGTTCAGTTCCAGGAAGTTCTGCACGAAATCCTTGGTTCCGCTCATATCGAACATCTTCAGCAGGCCCTGTTCCGTGACGTCGATCCCGTCCTTGGTCCTTCCCTGCCGCTGGGCGATCCACACGGAACTCTTGCCGGTGGTGATGCTTTCGCGGATGTACTTGGAGAGGACCTGCGAGGAGAGGTAAAGCTCGCGGGCCGAAATGCCGCGGATGACCTTGATCATCCGGTTGGACCGGATCAGGCGCTCGATCGTCTTGCTCTTGAGGAGGTTGTCGCCTACGCAGATTTCGGTGAGGGGCAGCTGGTTCCGGAACAGGATCAGCTGCGTGAAGGCCGGGTCCAGGATGATGTCCCGGTGATTGGACATCGCCAGGAACTTGCCGTCGATGGCCTGCAGCTTGTTCAGGCCGTCGTAGGAGAAGTTGCGGACCGATTTCTCGATGACCCATTCCGTGGCCTTCGACATCACCACCTTCTGGAAGTCGTCCACGGTGCCGATGCTGCGGAGGATGTCCCGTAGGTAGGTCTCGGGCTGGTTGGAGAAGATGTACTTGGAAATCCAGGGTACGTTAGGATGCTCGGCCAGTTTGGAAAGGGCGGCAGCCGCTTCTTCGTCGTTGTAGGGCGCTATGTCCTCGAAAGGATTCAATTCATCCATAGTCGTCGGTTTTGTACGACACAAAGGTACAGAAATAAAGCCAATTAATCAAGCGCGGACGAGCAGGGAGCTGTCCCCATAGCTGAGGAAACGGAAGCCGTGCGAGAGCGCATAATCGTAGATGGTGCGCCAATCCCCGCCCACGAAAGCGGAGACCAGCAGGATGAGGGTGCTCTCGGGCTGGTGGAAATTCGTGACCATCAGGTCCACCAGGCGGAACCGGAAGCCCGGGACGATGATGATCCGGGTGCCGACCTGGAGCTCCGTCAGGTGGTTCGCCTCCAGGTAGGAGACGATGGCTTCCAGGGCCTCCTGCGTGCTGTACGGGTACTCCCGCTGATAGGGAGCCCACTGCGGCACATCTTCCGGCGCCCCCTTCTCGAGGCAGCTAACACCGACGTAATAGAGGGATTCCAAAGTCCGTACGGACGTGGTTCCTACCGCAATCAACTTCCTGTTCATCCGGCAGATATCCTTCAATATCTGAAGTTTCACTACAAATGGCTCCCGGTGCATCGGATGTTCCGAGACCAGCGAGCTCTTGACCGGCAGGAAGGTGCCCGCGCCCACGTGGAGGCAGACGGTTTCCGTGTCGATGCCCTTGGCCCTGATCCGCTCCAGGACATCTTCCGTGAAGTGCAGGCCGGCCGTCGGCGCGGCCACGGAGCCGCGGATATGGGCATAGAGCGTCTGGTAGCGCTCGATGTCGATCTTCTCGGATTCGCGGTTCAGGTACGGGGGGATCGGAATGGTCCCGCAGACCTCCAGGACGCGCGAGAACGGAGAGCCGTCCGTCCAGCGGAACTCCACCAACCCGGTCTGCCCCTCGCGGCTCAGCAGCCGGGCTTCCAGGCCCATATCCGGGGTTTCATCCGTCCGGAACAGGGTCAGGACGTCGTCCTTCCATTTTTTGGCATTGCCGATGACGCACTTCCAAGTGCAGGTGTCGGTGGCGGCGAAGGCCGTGGCATATTCGACGGGTTTCACCGGCTCCAGGCAAAAGATTTCGATATGGGCGCCGGTGGCGCGCTGGAAGTGCATCCGGGCGGGCACCACCTTCGTGTCGTTGAAAACCATCAGCGCGTTTTCAGGAAGAAGGTCCGGCAGCTGGCGGAAGATGAACTCGTCCACCTGTCCGCCGGCATAGCGCAGCAGTTTGGATGAATCCCGTTCGGGAAGCGGGTATTTCGCAATCCGCCCGTCGGGAAGCGGATAGTTGTAATCCTCGATATGGATTTCAGGTATCATTCGCACAATTCAATTTTCTGCGCGAAGTTACACAATTCTCCACGAATTCCGAAATCTCGCACATGGCGATGTGAAACCGCCTTTCGACCTTTGAAATATCCCTTTCCTTTGTTTACAAATGTTAACAATGCATCTTTTACCCTCGAGTTATTAACGCAAGCCACAAAATTTTGGATAAGTATTTATTATGTTCATAATATACAAAATATAATATATTGGTATTCAGTAGTTTATCTAACTTAACCTAAAACAAGGATAAAGCAAAAGTTATAAACATCACCCGTTTAGACATCATCTGTCGAACAAATATGTTATAATTCGTATATTAATATACTTATAATCAGTATTTTAATTATACTCAACAAATTAATTGCTTTAGGTGCTTCGAAGCCCTTTCACTCCCCTATTGATACACCCGGATGCCCCTTTCAGCACTTGTATTTCTACTTTAGATTCGTTACTTTTGTAACACATAAGGAATACACAATGGACAAACGCCTTCAACAGTTCCTGGACGCGGAAAATATCTCGCAGGCGCAGCTGGCCGAGACCCTCGGCGTCGCCCGCGCCGGAATTTCCCATATCCTGTCGGGCCGAAACAAGCCCGGGTTCGATTTCCTCGAAGCGATGGCCGTGCACTATCCCCAGGTCAGTATGGACTGGCTCCTGACCGGCAAGGGCCGCATGTACAAGGACACCCTCGGCGAGAATCCCGTATTTGCGCCCGCGCAGGCTCCCCGGCGCGTTTCCAAGATTCTCGTCTTCTATGACGACAACACTTTTGAGGAGTTCCAATAAGAATTGCTATCTTTGCAGGACGAAGTGAACGAGCTTATGGCCAGTCTGCAGCATATTGCCCGCGGGATGCTCTGGAAGCGCCGTCTTCCGGGTTACCTGTTCTGGAACCGCCTGAGATTCAGGCGGGAATATCCGGCGCAGGTCCGCGAGCTGTTCGGCATCCAGTTCCGCCATCCCGTCGGCCTGGCCCCCGTGCTGGAGCGCCAGGATGAACTGCTGGACGTGTGCGACAGCCTCGGCTTCAGCTTCACCGGCATCATTCCCGGCGAAACGCCCTTGCAGATCGTTGCAGAGCATCTTCAAGCCCGCAAGTCGCCCATCGTGGCCGCGATCGAGCTGCGGGCGGACGGCGCTTCGGAAGAGGATGCGAAGCGGCGGATGATCCGCCAGTTCTCGCTCCTGTACGACTTCGCCGACTATTTCGTCATCGACGTCAACCGCGAAAGCGGCCTTTCCTCCCTGGACGACTTTTCCGACTGGACCGAACTCCTGGACGAACTGCTCAGTCTCCGGCTCTGCTACGAACGGTACAGGCCCATCCTCCTGAGGATCGCCCCCGGGCACGACGAGGAGCAGATGCGCCGGATCCTGGATTTCGTCCTGCTGTCCGGGTTTGACGGCGTCATCGCGCCCGGACTCGCCAAGGTCCGCTTCTGCGTCGAATACACCCGGAACCGCCTTCCTGTCATCGGATCCGGCGCCATTGCCCAGCCCGACGAGGCCATCGCCCTGCTCCAGGCCGGGGCTTCCCTGGTCGAAGTGGCCCAGGGCATCCCGGGCAAGCCGCGGCAGACCGCCAAAAGGCTGATGAAGGCCATCGAACAATCTACCACCCCCCAACCATGATCCAAGCTTCCATCTGTACCATCGGCGATGAGATCCTCATCGGCCAGGTCGTGGACACCAATTCTTCCCGCCTCGCCGTCGCGCTCGAAGAGGCCGGGATCCGTGTCACCCGGATGCTCTCCATCGGAGACGACCGGGAAGAAATCCTGGAAAACCTCCGTCACGAATTGACGGTCAATGACATCGTCATCACCACGGGCGGGCTCGGTCCCACGAAGGACGACATCACGAAAGGTGTCCTGGCCGAGCTGTCGGGCAGCGCCGGCTATGTGGAGCACGCCGGGCAGCTGGCCATCATCCGGGAAATCCTCCGCAACCGCGGGCTGGACCTGCTTGCGAGCAACCGGGCGCAGGCCCTGGTCCCGGACCGGTGCGAAGTGATCGAAAACCGCCTGGGAACGGCCCCCGTGATGGTTTTCCGCTTCCCGGAAACCTCGTTCGGCGCCACGCTGTACGCCCTGCCGGGCGTTCCCTTCGAGGCCGTCGGGGCCATCCCTTCGGTCCTGGAGGACATCCGGGGGCATTTCCCCCTGAACGACATCCTGCACCGCAGTGTGATGGTGTTCGGGATGGCGGAATCGGCCCTGTCCGAGTTCATTGCACCCTGGGAGGACGCCCTGCCGGCCGATATGCACCTGGCCTACCTGCCGAATCCGCTCACGGGCATCCGGCTCCGCCTGTCCATCTACAGCGGAAACCTGGAAGAGGAGAAGGCGCGTGTCGAAGAGCAGGTCGCGCGGCTGAAGGAACTATTGGGGGACAAGGTGTACTCGGATGAGGACGACACCCTGGAAGCCACCGTTGGGCGCCTGCTGAAAGCCTCGGGCCGGACGCTCAGCGCCGCGGAGTCCTGCACGGGCGGAGAGATCTCTCATCTGATCACTTCCGTCCCCGGCGCTTCCGCCTATTACCTGGGGTCGGTCACTTCGTACGCGGTCTCCGTGAAGGAGAAGGTGCTCGGCGTACCGGCGGAGACCATCGAGAAGTGCGGCGTGGTGAGCAGCGAGGTCGCGGCGGCGATGGCCGAAGGCGTCCGCCGCGTGACCGGCAGCGACTATGCCGTCTCCACGACCGGCCTGGCCGGACCGGACGGCGACGCGTTCAATCCGGTGGGGACAGTCTGGATCGGCGTGGCCGGTCCCGGCGGCACGAAGACGGTCAAAAAGAACTTCCGGAACGACCGGAAGCGCAATATCGAGCGTTTTGCAGCCGCCGCGCTCGATTTTCTGAGACTCACCCTCCTTGAGGACGCAAAACACTGACATAAAAGAAAGAAAACAAAAAAGTTAAACGCTGTAACTTTTTTGTTTTCACTCAAAAAGGGCCTCAAAAGGGCCCTTTTAACGTTCCGTATCGGCCTTGTCGGCAATTCTCCGCATCACCGCGAGCAGGTTCTCCCCCGCCACCTTGTCGATGTCATTTTCGGTGTAGCCGCGCCGGCGCATCTCGTCGAAAACGAGCCCGATCCGGGACACGTTTTCCAGTCCGGCAGGCGGGACGAGGATCCCGTCGAAGTCGCTGCCGATTCCGACATGGTCGATGCCGGCGACGGACACGGCGTGGTCGATGTGGTCCACGATCTCCCGGACGCCGGGACGCCAGAGCGTCTCGAGTCTGTCCTGCATCGCTTCCCAGGCCTTCATCCGCGCGGGGTCGGCCGGATCGGCGATGAAGGCGGCTTCCACCCGTTCGCCTTCGTCGAACAGGGCGGCATCGGCCGGGTCGGACAGGAAGCGCTCCGACAGGAAGGCCGGATAGAAGTTGATGCCGACATAGCCGTCTTTCTCGGCGAGGGCCTGCAGCATCTCGTCGGTCAGGTTGCGCCGGTGGTTGCACAGCGCGCGGCAACAGGAATGCGTGGCGATGACCGGCGCCTCGGACAGGCGGATGCAGTCCCAGAACGTCTCGTCGGAGGCGTGGGACAGGTCGACCATCATCCCGAGCGCGTTCATCTCGGCGACCACCTGCTTCCCGAACGGGCTCAGGCCGTGCCAGCGCTTCCCTTCCGCCGCGCTGTCCGCGATGGCGTTGTCCCCGTTGTGGGTGAGCGTCACATAGCTGACGCCCAGGCGGTAGAAGGTCCGGAGCAGAGACAGTGACTGCTGGATGGGCGCCCCGTTTTCCATACCGATGAAAACGGAAACCAGTCCGTTCCTGCCGTTCTCGGCGGCTTCCTCCGGCGAGAAGGCCAGGGCCGCATAATCCGGGTTCGCGTCGACCGCGTCATAGACGGCGGAAATCATCTCCAGCGCATACCGCGTGGCGGCGTCCGGCGCCATCTCCGCCGGCGTGTACAGGGCAAAAAAGGAGCCGCCGACTCCCCCGCGCCTGAGTTTGGGAAAGTCGACGTGCCCGTAGCGATTGTCGATGCCGAGGTTCCGGAGCCGGATCAGCTGCGACGGGGTATCGACGTGGCTGTCAAAGATTTGCATTATTTCGTTCCGTAAGGGGCCAAGGTGGACTTCACGATCTTCTCGATCTGGAACACCGGGGTCCCGCTGTAGTACAGGGCGCTGCCGCCGACCAGGTTGGCGGACACCTTCTTGGAGACGCTGACGGTCACCGTGGAAGAGTTGGAGAGATTGGCCTCGACCTCTTCCAGCGGCATCGCGAACGCATCCACGACGGAGCTCCGGGATCCCTTGACTTCCATTTCCAGGGCCTTGCCGGTCAAGGTCAGCTTGGAACTGCCCTCGGCGGTCACTTCCACCTTCTCGGTGTCGGAGGAGACGCTGACCTGGGAGGAGCCGCCCGTCGCGAGGTTCAGGCTCCGGGTGGGACCGTCGGCCACGACCACGGAGGAACCGTCGGAGGTCAGGGCCAGTTCCCGGCCCGTGAAGGAGAGTTTGAGGTTGGCGTTGTTGTCAGTGTTGACCTCGACGCCCCGGTCGGTCTTGAGATTCAGGTTGGCGACGGCGTTCTTCTTCATACTGATGCGTGCAGAGGCGGCGGCGACGGACAGATTCCGCACCTGGGACTTGCCGGCCGCCGTGAGCTCGAACTCGCTGGCGGCGAACTCCTCGACTCCGGTCAGGATGGCGTTGTCGGAAAGGGTGACGGCCTGGAGTTCGGGCGTGTAGGCCACCACCCGGAAGGTAGGCGTCAGGCCGCCTTTCCCGCGATAGAGCTTCCGCACTTCCTTCGGGACCGCCTTCTCGTCGTAGGAGACATAGAGGACCTTCGAACGGACATAGACTTCCACATAGGGGGCCAGCTCCTTGTCCACGGTCAGCCGCACGCCATAGGCGCCGCGGGAAATGGTCACGTCAAAGTCGTCAGACACGTTGACCGCATTGAACTCGGAGACCATGATCTCCTTGTCCGTCAGCTGGGCGGAAAGGGACTGGGCCGTAGCGCGCTGAGGGGCGAACACGAGCGCGGCAACGAAAGCGATCATTCCGATGATTGCTTTCAATGAGTTGTCTTTCAACATTTTCATATCATTAACATTTAGTTATCCAATTTCTCCATCTGTTCGCTCCACTCCTCGGTGAAGGCGTCCAGACTGCGCTTGTTCTCCAGGTATTCCCGGGTGAGCTCCATCACGTCGTCCTTCGGGCCGGGCGCGGCCAGGACCTTCTCGATGGCGGCCTGCCGCTTCTCCAGTTTCCCGATCTCCTTCTCCAGGTAGTCCACCCGGTTCTGGATTTTCCGGATTTCCTTGGAGACGGTCTTCCGGGCCTGGAAGGACTCCTGCGCCTGGACCTTGCGGTCGTCCGCCGGCTTCACCTGCTGGGGCAGCCGGCGCTCCAGTTCCTGGAGACTCTCGAGTTTCCGTTTCCGGAGGAAGTCGGCCACACCGCCCAGGTGCTCCTTCACCTTCCCGTCCCGGAACTCGTACAGCTTGTCCACCAGCCCGTCCAGGAAATCACGGTCGTGTGAGACTACAATGAGTGTGCCGTCGAAGGCCTGCAGCGCCTGTTTGAGCCGGTCCTTGGAGCGGATGTCCATATGGTTGGTAGGCTCGTCCAGGGCCAGCACGTTGTACGGCGACAGCATTAACTTGGCCATTCCGAGGCGGGCGCGTTCGCCGCCGCTGAGCACGGACACCTTCTTGTCGATGTCCTCTCCCTTGAAGAGGAAGGCTCCAAGCAGGTCCCGAAGTTTCGTTCGGATTTCGCCCACGGCGATGCGGTCCAGGGTTCCGAACACCGTCTCGTTCCGGTCCAGGATATCCTCCTGATTCTGCGCGTAATAGCCGATATGGACGTTGTGTCCCACCTTCGCCTCGCCGGAGAAAGGTTCCAGTTCGCCCATGATGACGCGCATCAGGGTGGTCTTGCCTTCGCCGTTCCGGCCGATGAAGGCCACTTTCTCGCCGCGTTTGATCTCGATCTCCGCATCCCGGAAGACGACCTTCTGCGGATAGCCCACGGTCAGGTCGGTACCCTTGAAGACCACGTCGCCCGAGCGCGCGGCCGGCGGGAAACGAAGGTTCAGCTTCGCATCGTCGGTCTCGTCGATCTCGATGCGGTCCAGTTTCTCCAGCGCCTTGATGCGGGACTGGACCTGGTTGGACTTGGTGGGTTTGTAGCGGAAGCGGTTGATGAAATCTTCGGTCTTCTCGATCATCCGCTGCTGGTTCTCGTAGGCGGCCGTCTGCTGGGCAAGCCGTTCCGCCCGCAGCGTAACGTACTGACTGTAGGGAACTTTATAGTCGTGGACGTGTCCGAGGAGAATCTCGACGGTCCGGGTGGTGACGTTGTCCAGGAACTTGCGGTCGTGGGAAACCAGCAGCAGCGAGCCCCGGAAGGACTTCAGGTAATCCTCGAACCATTCGATGGACTCGATGTCCAGGTGGTTCGTGGGCTCGTCCAGCAGGAGGACATCCGGATGCGCGAGCAGGACCTTGGCGAGCTCGATGCGCATATTCCAGCCCTGGCTGAACGTTTCCGTGTGGCGGTCCAGCTCTTCTTCCTTGAACCCCAGTCCGAAGAGCGTCCTTTCCGCCTGCACCCGGGGCGACTCCCCCGTTTCCAGGGCCAGCCGGTCGTTGATTTCGTTCAGCCGGTCGATCAGGCGGGCGTAGGCGGGCGATTCATAGTCGGTGCGCTCCCCCAGCTCCACATTGATCCGCTCCAGTTCCCGCTCCAGCCCGTGCAAGTGGTCGAACACCGTCATCACTTCGTCGATGACGCTCCGTCCCCGGTGATGCTCCATAATCTGGGGCAGGTAGCCCACGCGGAGGTCGGCGGGCATATCGATGTGGCCCGAAGTCGGACTCTGCTCCCCCGTGATCAGCTTCATCAGCGTGGACTTCCCGGCCCCGTTCTTGCCGACGAGGCCGATCTTGTCGCTTTCGCTGATGTGGAAGCTGATGTCGTCCAGCAGCGTGTAACTGCCGTATGCGACGGTGACGTTATTCAGCGAGATCATCTTCGGAAGGGGTTTCGGGTTTGCATACCAGGATGGAGAGTTCGTACAGCCCGTACAGCGGGATGGCCAGCACGAACATCGAGAAAGGATCGCTCGGGGTGATGAACGCGGCCAGGATCAGGATCACGACAAAGGCCGGTTTCCGGAATCCCTTCAGCTGTTGCCGAGTCAGGATGCCCAGGCTGGACAGGACCAGCACGACGGTCGGGAACTCGAACAGCAGGCCGATCAGGAACACCATCGAGGTGAACAGGGAGATGTACGAACTCAGGGAAATGGTGTTCTGCACCGCATCGCTGACCGTATAGTTCATAAAGAACATGAGGCAAACCGGCAGGACGATGAAATACCCCACCGCGACGCCCAGGTAGAACAGGAACGAAGACATCCCGAACGCCTTCCGCACCGCTTTCTTCTCATTGTCGTAAAGGGCGGGGGCGATGAATTTCCAGATTTCCCAGATCACATACGGGAAAGCGACGACGGCCGCCACGAGGATCGAGACCTTCAGGTGCACGAAGAACTGGGCCGACACCTCGATGTTGATCAGGGTCATCGAAAAGTCCAGTCCCAGCCACTTGTAGAGGATGAAACCGGGCGTAGTGGGCCAGAGCACGGCCTTGAAAAGCCGCTCCGGAATGGCCAGGAAGACGATGGAGACAAGGACAATGGCGCCGATTGAGCGGAACAAAGTCCCCCTCAATACGTCGAGATGGTCCCAGAAGGACATTTCACCGTCCTGGGCCACTACTTCTTCGCGTCCTTGTTATAACCGTCTTCGTCGAGTTCCTTGATCTCCTTCTCCACCTCGTTCATACCCTGCTTGAAGCTCTTGACACCCTTGCCAAGACCCTTCATCAGCTCGGGAATCTTCTTGCCGCCGAACAGCAGGAGGACGACCAGGACGATCGCGACGATCTCCCAGGTTCCTAACATCAGGGGGTAAATGATCAGCATATTACTTGTCTTTTAGATGGTTTTCGATGATTTCTGCCAGGATGTCGGGACAACGGACGGGCCGGAAGGTCTTCGAGTCGATGAAGCCGAGGGTCACGGCCCCGTCGGCGCAGACTTCCCCGTCCTGGTTGAGGACGGCCTGCCGGACGACCAGTTTCGCCAGGGGCGTCTTGTCGATCTCGGCGACCGCGGTCAGGACATCCCCCATCCGGGCCGGATGCTTGAAGCGGCACTCGACGGAGACGATCGGAATCATCACGCCGTACTCGTTTTCGCACCGTTCGATCGGGAATCCCCATTCCACCATCATCGCGTTCCGGGCGATTTCGAAATAGCGGATGTAATTGGAGTGGTGGACCACCGCCATCTGGTCGGTTTCGTAGTACCGGACAGGGAAAGAGACCTCAAAATGCGTCATAACAAAAATGTTAGCACATTAAACAATTTTGTTTTATCAGCTATTTTTCAGTGCTTTCAACTGGGACTCCAGACTTTCGATCTTGGAGAGGGAATCCGCCTCCTTCTTGCGCTCGTTCTCGATGACGGCAGCCGGGGCGTTGGCCACGAAGCGCTCGTTGGCGAGCTTTCCGCGCACGCCGGCGAGGAATTTCTGCTGGTAAGCGAGGTCCTTTTCGAGCTTCGCGATCTCTTCGGCGACATTCACCAGACCGTTCAGCGCGACGAACATTTCGTGGGTGCGGACCATGAATCCGACGCCCTGTCCGGAACCGAAATCGGCCACGGTTTCGACCTTCACGTTGCCCATCTTCTCGATGACGGAAAGGACATCGGCCGGGAAGCCGCCCTTGATCTTGAGGTCGAGGGTCTCCTTCGGGGCGATGTTCTTCTGGTTGCGGATGCCGCGGACGCCGTTCACGGCTTCCTCGGCGAGCTCGAAGTTCACGAGCGTATCCGGATCGTAAGGCTTCGCGGCGGGAGCGGCGGCGTACATAATGGTCTCTCCGTCCTTCCGGTCCTCCATATTCTGCCACAGTTCCTCCGTGATGAACGGCATCACCGGGTGGATGAGCTTCAGCAGGGCCTCGAAATAGCCCAGCGTGGCGTCGTAGGTGGCGCGGTCCACGGGCTGGCCGAAGGCCGGCTTGATGGCCTCGAGGTACCAGGCGCAGTAATCGTCCCAGAAAAGCTTGTAGATGGCCATCAGGGCGTCGGAGATGCGGAACTTGCGGTAGTGGTCCTCCACGGCGGCGACCGTTTCGCTGAGCTTCGCGTCGAACCAGCGGATCGCGGCGGCCGCGGCGGGCGTCTGGGCGACGGAGTCGTCGACGGAGAAGCCCTTCACCAGGCGGTAGGAGTTCCAGATCTTGTTGCAGAAGGCGGCGCCCTGCTTGATCTGCGCCTCATCGTAGAAGATGTCGTTGCCGGCGGACGAGCACAGGAGCATGCCGATGCGGACGGCGTCGGCGCCGTAGGTTTCGATGAGGTCCAGCGGGTTCGGGGAATTGCCGAGGGTCTTCGACATCTTCCGGCCGATCTTGTCGCGGACGATACCGGTGAAGTACACGTTGGAGAACGGTTCCCGGCCCATGAACTCCTCGCCGGCCATAATCATACGGGCCACCCAGAAGAAGATGATGTCCGGGCCGGTCACGAGGTCGCTCGTGGGATAATAATAGGAAAGGTCCTTGTTGGGCTTGTGGTCCGGATGACCGGGCATATCCGGGTCGAACACGGAGATGGGCCAGAGCCAGGAGCTGAACCAGGTGTCCAGCACGTCCTCATCCTGGCGGAGGTCTTCCGCCTTGATATCCGGGCAGATAGCCCGTGCAGCCTCAAGCGCGGCTTCCGGTGTCGCTTCCACCACGTACTGGCCGTTCGGGAGGTAGTAGGCTGGAATGCGCTGGCCCCACCAGAGCTGGCGGGAGATGCACCAGTCGTGGGCGTTCTCCATCCAGTGGCGGTAGGTATTGACATAGCGCTCGGGGATGAACTTCGTGCGGCCGCTCTCGACCGTCTCCAGGGCGACCTTCGCCAGGGTGTCCATCTTCAGGAACCACTGGGCGGAGAGTTTGGGCTCGATGACGGCGTTCGTCCGCTCGGAGTAGCCCACCGGCGAGGTGTAGTCTTCCACCTTCACCAGGTTGCCGGCTTCCTCCAGCATCTTCACGATCTTCTTGCGGGCGACGAAGCGGTCCTCGCCGACGAGGATCTGCGCGTTCTCGTTCAGCTTGCCGTGGTCGTCGATGATCTCGAGGACCGGCAGGTTGTGGCGCAGGCCGATCTCATAGTCGTGCACGTCGTGCGCCGGGGTCACCTTCAGGCAGCCGGTACCGAAGTCCATCTCCACGTAATCGTCCTCGATCACGGGGATCTCCCGGTTGATGAGGGGGATCAGGACCTTCTTGCCGCGCAGCCAGTGGTGGCGCTCGTCGTTCGGGTTCACGCAGATGGCGGCGTCGGCCATAATGGTCTCCGGACGGGTGGTGGCGATCACGAGGAACTGGTCCGTGGGATTGCCGTTGCCGTCGGAAATGTAGTATCGGAGGTGGTAGAAATGGCTCTGGGTGTCCTTGTGGATGACTTCGTCGTCACTCACGGCCGTGAGGGCCTCGGGGTCCCAGTTCACCATCCGGACGCCCTTGTAGATCCACCCCTTGCGGTAGAAATGGACGAAGGTGTTGATCACCGCCTCGGAGAGGGCCGGTTCCATCGTGAAGCGGGTGCGGTCCCAGTCGCAGGAGCAGCCCAGCTTGCGGAGCTGCTGCAGGATGATCCCGCCGTGCTCCTCCTTCCATTCCCAGGCGTGCTTGAGGAACTCCTCGCGGCCGATGTCCTCCTTGGAGATGCCCATCGCCTTGAGCTTCGCGACCACCTTGGACTCGGTGGCGATGGAAGCGTGGTCCGTGCCCGGCACCCAGCACGCGTTCTTGCCGTGCATCCGGGCGTTCCGGATGAGGACGTCGTTCAGGGTATTGTTCAGGACGTGGCCCATATGCAGGATGCCCGTCACGTTGGGTGGCGGGATCACGATGGTATAAGGTTCCTTCTCATTGGGTTCGGAATGGAAGAACTTGTGGTCCAGCCAGTAGGCGTACCATCTGTCCTCGACTTCCGCGGCATTGTACTTCGCTGCTAATTCCATGGTTGTTCTCTCGGGTTGTTCTCTCGTTGTCTTTCCCGGCCGGTTCCTGAGCTTGCCGAAGGACGACCGGGAATCTCTATTAATCTTACAAATGTAACGAATTTTTATTAAATTTGCGAAACTGAAACTGGAAAGACATAGATTATGGACAATAACGCACCCAAACCCCAGCAGAACCAGCTTGCCATCGAACTGACGCCCACCACGAAGGTGTCCTACTCGAACCTCGCCATCATCTCCCATTCCCGGAGCGAGTTCGTGCTGGATTTCGCGGCCACCCTGCCCGGCTTCCCCAAGGCCCAGGTCGGCGACCGCATCATCATGACCCCCGAACACGCCAAGCGCCTGATGAACGCCCTGTTCGACAATATGTCCAAGTACGAGGCGCAGTTCGGCGTCATCGACCTGAGCGGCGGCAACAAGCCCCAGGGCGGCGCCACCTTCGACCTCAACAACTTCGGTCCCCTGGGAGGAAACAGGTCATGATCAAGGCGTTCGCCCTGGACATCGACGGCGTTTTCACCGACGGAAGCATTCTTTGCACGACCGACGGCGACCTTCTCCGCGTGTATGACGCGAAGGACGGTTTCGCCATCCGGATGGCCGTGATGAACGGCTACCCGGTGGGCATCATCACCGGCGGGAGTTCCGAGTCCATCCGGAAGCGGATGCTCGCGAGCGGCATCCTGCCCGAGGACGTGTATCTGCACTGCCGGGACAAGATGGACCAGTTCCGGGAGTTCTGCGACAAATACGGCCTGAAACCCGAAGAGGTGATGTATTTCGGCGACGACGTGCCCGACATCGAGGTCCTCCGGGCCGCGGGCTGCGGCGTGTGCCCGTCCGACGCGGTCGAGGAAGCGAAGGCCGTGGCGGACATCGTCTCCACCAAGCCCGGCGGCAAGGGATGCATCCGGGAAGTCATCGAACAGACGCTGAAGGCCCAGGGGAAATGGATCTTCGACACGGGGGAATACAAAAGGAAATTCTAGCGGATGGACCTGAAAGGAAAGCGCGTGATCCTCGGAAGCAACTCCCCCAGGCGGCGGGAGCTTCTCGCTGGCTTGAACATTGATTTCGAAGTTGATACCCGGAATGACTTCAATGAATGCTTCAGCCCGGACACTCCCTATGACGAGGTTCCCCGGCTGATGTCCGTGGGCAAGTCGCACGGGTTCCACCGCCCCCTGGCCGAGAACGAGATCCTCATCACCGCCGACACGATGGTCATCCTCCCCCCGACGGACGGCCGCCCCGGCGAAATCCTCGGAAAGCCCAAGGACCGCGAAGACGCCATCCGGATGCTCCGGGACCTCTCCGGCCGCGAACACCACGTCACGACCGCCGTCACCCTCCGCACCCGCTGCTCGGAAGAAACCTTCACCGACACCACCGAGGTCTGGTTCAAGGACCTGACCGACGCGGAAATCGCCTATTATGTCGACACTTGCCGGCCGTACGACAAGGCCGGCGCCTATGCCATCCAGGAATGGATCGGCCACGCCGGCATCACCCGCATCGACGGATCCTACTTCAACGTCGTGGGGTTTCCCGTCCAGAAAGTATATGAAGCCTTGCTTAAACTGTCGTAGAAAACGCTTGTCAGTCAGGCCACATTACCAATTTCTATGAGACGTTTCCTCCTCAGCATCGCCACCCTCCTCTGTGCCCACTACCAGTCCTGCATCGACGCCGTCAAATAGCGTTTGACTGTTTTCATTCAAATAAAGGTCTATGCCCGTGCTGCATAGACCTTCTTTTTTTATGAGACGGGTATTTCGGAGGCCCGGAGGGCCAACTCATCCCCCTTCCAGGGGGACGGGAGGGGGTTGCCCCCTGGGGGCAGCGCGAAGCGCGGGGGTAAATCTTCTTTTTTTATGGGCCGACCGGCACATAAAAAAAGAAGCGTTGGCCTGTCACAGGCGAACGCTCTACTAACCACATAATTAATAACACTAAAACTAATAACCAATAGAATGATTCCGTCAAGAGAACCTTGCTTCCTCATTCCGGATACAAAGGTACGACATTTATTTTGATTTGCAAATTTTTTCAAAACTTTTTTTTGAAATTATTTTACGAATTTTATAAGTCATTGATTTTCAATCGTATTATCCGAAACTATTTTTTGCGGCCAAAATGTCTCCAAAAAGCAAAAAACCGTATCTGGGTCCAAATAAGCAAGAAAGGGAACCGAGACGGTCCCCTTTCCGTGCCCGTGCACGATTTGGCACGGTTACGATTTCTAAGTACCCACTACAGCAATTTCTTCCGCAGGCACGCGATCATATCCACGGTCATCGAGTCGAGGTCGTAGGTCGGCTTCCAGTCCCACTCGGCGCGGGCGCAGCTGTCGTCCATCGAATCCGGCCAGGAGTTCGCGATGGCCTGGCGGACCGGATCCACTTCGTAACGGACCTTCAGGTCCGGGATGTATTCGCGGATCTTCGCGAAGAGGGTTTCCGGCTCGAAGCTCATCGAGGCGATGTTGAAAGAGTTGCGGTGCACCAGGCGGAACGGGTCCGCCTCCATCAGGTGGACGGCGGCGCCCAGGGCGTCGGGCATATACATCATATCCATATAGGTGCCGGGCGCGATGGGGCAGACGAACTCCTCCCCTTTCACGGCGGAGTAGTACACCTCCACGGCGTAGTCCGTGGTGCCGCCGCCGGGCAGGGTGACGTTCGAGATCAGGCCCGGGAAGCGGACGGAACGCGTGTCGACGCCATATTTATGGAAATAGTAGTCGCTCAGGAGTTCGGTGGCCACCTTCGTGACGCCGTACATCGACCGCGGACGCTGGATGGTGTCCTGCGGCGTGCCCACGTGCGGGGTTTCCGGCCCGAAGGAGCCGATGGAGCTCGGCGTGAAGACCGCGCACTTGCTTTCGCGGGCGACTTCCAGGATGTTCAGGAGGCCGTTCATCTGGATGTCCCAGGCCAGCAGGGGCTTCTTCTCGGCCACGGCCGACAGGAGGGCGGCCAGGTTGTAGATGGTGTCGATCGAATACTTCCGGACGATGGCGGCCAGGCCGGCGGCGTCGCGGACGTCGGCCAGTTCGGCGGGCCCGCTCTCCAGGAGGACGCCTTTCGGTTCGGCGCCGGGGATGTACCCGGCGACCACGGTGCTGCCGGGAATCTCCCGGCGTATTTTCATCGTCAGTTCGGAACCGATCTGGCCCGTGGAACCTATGACAAGGACATTTTTCATCAGCGATTGGTTTAGTCATACAAATTTATGAGTTTTTCGGAGAATAAGGTACAATTCTCCCGGATTTTCTTTAAATTTGAAAGCAGAAAACACAAAAACACCTTATAACTATGTACGGAAAATTCCAACAGCACCTCCAGGACGAGCTGAAATCCATCGAGGAGGCCGGTCTTTACAAGAAAGAGCGCAACATCGCCTCGGCCCAGAGCGCCGAGATCACCCTCCAGGACGGCAGCAAGGCCCTGAACTTCTGTGCCAACAACTACCTCGGCCTCGCCGACAGCCCGCGCCTCGCCGCCGCCGCCAAGAAAGCGATCGACGAGCGCGGCTACGGAATGTCCTCCGTCCGCTTCATCTGCGGCACCCAGGACATCCACAAGGAACTCGAAAAAGCCATCGCCGACTATTTCCATACCGATGACGCCATCCTCTACGCGGCCTGCTTCGACGCCAACGGCGGCGTGTTCGAGCCGCTTCTCACCGCCGAGGACGCCATCATCTCCGACTCCCTGAACCACGCCTCCATCATCGACGGCGTCCGCCTGTGCAAGGCCCAGCGCTTCCGCTACGCCAACGCCGACATGGCGGACCTGGAGGCCAAGCTCCAGGAGGCCCAGGCCTGCCGCTTCCGCATCATCGTCACCGACGGCGTCTTCTCGATGGACGGGAACGTCGCCCCGATGGACAAGATCTGCGACCTCGCGGAGAAGTACGACGCGCTGGTGATGGTCGACGAGAGCCACTCCGCCGGCGTCGTCGGCCCGACCGGCCACGGCGTGGCCGAGCAGTTCGGCTGCTACGGCCGCATCGACATCTTCACCGGCACCCTGGGCAAGGCCTTCGGCGGCGCCGTGGGCGGCTTCACCACCGGCCGGCAGGAGATCATCGACATGCTCCGCCAGCGTTCCCGCCCGTACCTGTTCTCGAACTCCATCCCGCCGATGATCGCCGGCGCCGGCCTGGAGACCTTCAAGATCCTGAAGGAGTCCAACCAACTGCACGACCGCCTCGTGGAGAACGTGAACTACTTCCGTGACAAGATGATGGCCGCCGGCTTCGACATCAAGCCCACGCAGTCCGCCATCTGCGCCGTGATGCTATACGACGCTCCCCTCTCGCAGAAGTTCGCCGCCAAGATGGCGGAGGAAGGCATCTTCGTCACCGGCTTCTACTATCCGGTCGTGCCGAAGGGCCAGGCCCGCATCCGCGTGCAGCTGTCCGCCGCGCACAGGAAAGAGCACCTGGACAAGGCCATCGCGGCTTTCATCAAGGTAGGCAAGGAACTGAAGGTCCTGAAATAATCGTCAGTCCTTCTTCACAGGCTGTCTGAAGACGACGAACTCGTTCAGCACGAAGCTGAAAAAGCCCGAAATGCACAGGGCCAGCAGGTTGCAAAGGACGGGTTCGTACGTTGTACCCTGGAGCCAGCCCAGCGCGACGAAGAGCAGGTGGAACCCCTGCATCACCAGCAGCTTGATGAAGAAGACGCCCGTCGCCGTCGCATTATAGCCCGCGTAATGGCGGAAGAACGAACGCGTGCTCCGCTTGGAGATGCGTTCGCGCCAGACGTAGAAATAGGCGATCAGGAAATTCGTGAGGACCGCCAGCTCGAAAGAGATGACCGGCGACACCCAGAAGGTCCACCAGTAACGGTCCGGCAGGAAAGCGGCGGAGAGCCACCAGTGCACGCCGAGATCCACCAGCGTACCGGCGCCGCTGGTGATGGAGAACACCGCAAACCGCGTGAGGAGTTCCCAGATCCGCTTCTTGGTGGAGGCTTTCATCGTCCCAAAGATAATGACTTTTTTCGGGAATAGCTTGCGATTTTCCCCCCAAATGGTTACTTTTACCAAAGCAAATGGAACCATCCGACAAATACCTCATCGACGTAGGCGCCCTCTTCCGCAGCAAATTGGGGGAAAAGACACCCAAATGGCTCATCTGGCTGGGACGCAAGCTCCTGCACGAGGATTTTCTGAACACCTTCTTCCGCCAGGGGTATACCGGCGTCGAATTCGCGGAGTATGCCCTGCAATATATGCGCATCACCCTGCAGGTGGAGGGCCTTGAGAAAGTCCCGACGGACCGGCTCGTCACCGTGGCGTCCAACCATCCGCTCGGCGGCCACGACGCCCTTGCGATCGTCTCCATCTTCGGACGCCTTTACGACGGCAACATCCGCATCATGGTCAATGACTTCCTGATGGTCCTCAAGCAGCTCAACGGCATTTTCGTCCCCGTGAACAAGATGGGCGGCCAGTCCCGGAACCTGTCGGCCCAGACCGACGGCATCTTCCATTCCGACGCGCAGGTGCTGATGTTCCCCGCCGGCAAGTGCGCCCGCCGCGAGCACGGGAAGATCGTGGAGATGCCCTGGAAGAAGACCTTCCTCACCAAGAGCGTGGAAACCCGCCGCGACATCGTCCCGATGCACTTCTACGGCCGGAATTCCTGGCGGTTCTACTTCTTGGACTGGATCGGCAAGGTCACCGGCGTGAACAAGAAGTTTCCGCTGGCGATGATCCTGCTGGTGGACGAGATGTACCGGGCGCAGGGCAAGACCTACCGGGTCGTCATCGGCGACCCGATCCCCTGGCAGACCTTCGACGACAGCCGGAAACCTGCGGAATGGGCCGCCTGGATCAAAGAACGCGTAGAAAACCTATAGAAAGAACCTGTGTACTAAACCTGCTTGCCAATGAAAAAGATCATCGATCCCGTCGACAGGGAACTCCTGAAAGCGGAGCTCAACCAGGAAACGCACCTGCGGGAAACGAACCGCGCCGGCAACCAGCTCTATGTCGTCGGCCCCGAAGCCGTGAACGTCATCCGCGAAATCGGCCGCCTGCGTGAAATCGCCTTCCGCAACGACGGTGGCGGCACGGGCGAGGCCCTGGACATCGACAAGTTCGACACCGATCCCGCCTACGGCTACCGCCAGCTGGTCCTGTGGGATCCCGAGGCCGAGGAAATCATCGGCGGCTACCGCTTCTGCCTGTGCGACGAGGCCGTGTACGACCGCTACGGCCAGCCCATCCTGACCTCCGCGCATATGTTCGAGTTCTCGAAGAAGTTCCTCCGGGACTTCCTCCCCCACACCCTCGAGCTGGGCCGCTCCTTCGTTTCGGTGGAATACCAGAGTTCCAAGGCCGGCTCCAAGAGCCTGTACGCCCTGGACAACCTCTTTGACGGCATCGCCGCCCTCGGCGTGCTGTACAAGGACCGCGTCAAGTACTTTTTCGGGAAGATGACCATCTACCCGGAATACAACACCGAAGCCCGGGAAATGGTGATGTACTTCCTCCGGAAATACTTCGGCGAGAAGTCGAAACTCATCAAGATCCGCAAGGAAATCAAGGTGAACAATCCCCGCCGCTTCCACAAGCTGTTCACCGGCAAGGACTACAAGGAAGACTACAAGATCCTCAAGACCGAGGTCCTCAAGCTCGGCGTGAGCATCCCGCCGCTGGTGAACACCTATATGAACCTGTCCCCGTCGATGATCTACTTCGGCACGGGCATCAACGACGAGTTCGCCGACGTCCTGGACTCCGGCATCCTCATCGCGTTCGAGGAACTGTATCCCGACAAGATCGACCGCCACACCAACTCCTTCCGGAAGATCGGCTGGCGGGCCATCAAGTCGATCCTAAAGCGCTTCCAGCGCAAGTCTTAGCTTGTCCACCATCACGGTTCCGAGCAGCACCTTGCCGTCCGGGCCCACGAGATACATCGAAGGAATCCATTTGACGCGGAAATCTTCCCCGACCTTGGATTCCTTTTTTGCGACGAAGTCGCTCAGCTGCAGCCACTCGATGCCGTTCTCGGCGAGGTAGGCGTCCAGCTTCTCCGGCTCCGTGTCGAAGGAGATGCCCACGAAGGCCACCTTGTCGCCGTACTTCGCATAGAGCTCCTTCATCGCGGGCACGTCCGCCCGGCAGTCCGGGCACCAGGTGGCCCAGAAATCGTAGACCACATACTTCCCGGCGAATTCGTCCGGGCTGTGGAGGATGTCCGCGCGGTCTTTCAGCGCGAAGGCGGGGATGGCCTCCCCTTTCTTGATCATATCGACGGCATACTCGCTGTCGGCGTCCTTGACGGCGTTCTTGCAGGAGACGAGGGCCGCCAGCGCGGCGAAAACAAGGAGGATCTTTTTCATTTTCTGACGGTTATGTGGAAACAGGTTTGCTTTTTTTCGTATTTCACGTAGCAGGCGCCCTCGTCGCGGAGGTCCTTCAGGACCTGCGAGAGCGTGGCACGGAGGTATTCGGGCGGAACATCGGCATAGGGCCGCTCCCGGAGTTCGGGCACCTTGACATAGTGCCAGTAGGAGATGTCGAAGGTGGTACCGTAGCGGTGCGTCGAGTTCTCGGAGGCGTTGATGTTCCCCTGGCGGAGTTTGCGGACGTCCTCCTCCGTGCGGAGAACGGAGGTGACGACCAGTTTGTTGGGGTTCAGTCCCTTCGCCGCCAGGGAATCCTGGAAGTTCCGGCCGATGCGGTCCAGCAGTTCCGCCGCGGACGGGACCAGGAACGGGATCGAATGCGTGAGTTCGTCCACGTTGTACAGGTCGTTGTCCACGATCTCGACCAGGCGCTGTTTCATATGCTCCGCGGCGTCGCGGTCCTCCACCGGCGGGACGCCCACGGCCTGCGCGACCGCCAGCTGCACGTCGTTCAGGTCGTTGAACTCCTTGGAGAAATTCACGTCCCAGATGCGCACGGGATGGTTCTCGATGGGGCCGGCGTGGAGCCAGCGCCAGCGCTGGATGCCCCGGACGGCCCACAGCACCAGCAGCCCCACGATCAGGGCGAGGATGGCCGACACGACGAGCCAGAACTTGGTTTTCCGCTTGAGTTTCATAGGCTAAAGATACAAAGAATTGTCCGAATGACCCAACAAACCGGAATATTTCGTATCTTTGTCCAATTATGAAAAAGAGTCAAGAAGAAATCAAACAAGCGAAACGGATCCAGACATCGATCCTCAACCCATACGAAAAGAAAGCGCTGGTCTGGCTGGCGGAGCGCCTGCCGGCCTGGGTGACGTCCGACATGCTCACCTTCGTCGGATTCCTGGGCGCGGCCATCGTCGCCACCGGCTACGCCCTCTCCAACCTGAGCCTGAACTGGCTATGGCTCGCCTCCTTCGGCTTCGTGGTGAACTGGTTCGGCGACTCGCTGGACGGCAGCATCGCCCGCGTGCGGAACACCCAGCGGAAGACCTACGGGTTCTTCATCGACCACAACGTGGACGTCATCAACGAGTGCATCATGTTCGCCGGCGTGGGGCTTTCCCCGCTCGTGAACATGACCTTCATGGCCGGCGTCCTGGTGGCCTACCTGGCGCTCAGCGTCTATGTGTACATCGACTGCTACCTCAAGGGGGAGCACCGCCTCACCTACGGCGGCCTGGGACCCACCGAGTTCCGCATCATCGCCATCCTGGTGAATACGGCGTTCATCTACATCCCGGCCCTGTCCCAGTGGAAGACGCACATCGTCCTGTTCCACAACGAGTTCGACTTCGGCATCCTGGACGGCATCGCCGTCATCATCGCCTTCATTCTCTTCTTCTTCTACCTGGTGAGCTTCATCAAGGACATCAGCTACTTCAAGCGCATCGACCCGCCGAAGCCGTTCGACAAGGACTAGCTTATGGTCGTCATCACCCAGCAGGAGGCCGCCCGGCGGCTTTCCCCCGTTTTCGAAGGACGGAAGGGGAAGCTCCTGTTCGGCCTGGCCGCCGGCGCCACCGGCATCGCGAAGGTCAACGCCCTGCATGACCGGCTGGACAAGGCCGGCGTCCCCTACGGCCCCCCGTTCGCCAAGGCTATCCTGGACGATGTCGGCGTCGATTTCCGCATCGGGAATCCCGAACGGCTGGAATCCCTGCCGGAAGGACCCTTCATCGTCATCGCCAACCACGTGTACGGCCATCTCGACGGCATCTGCCTGCTGGACCTGTTCGGCCATCAGCGGCCGGAAACGAAGGTGATGGTCAACGAGATGCTCACCTGGATTCCCGGCCTCGCCCCGAGCTTCATCGCGGTCAATCCCGCCACCCGCACCAGCAAGGGGGTGTCCGACACCAGCATCCACGGTGTCAGGGGGGCCCTGCTGCAACTGAGGGAAGGCGGTCCCCTGTGCCTGTTCCCGGCCGGCGCGGTCGCGGACCTCAAGCCGCGGGAAGGCTGGACCCTCCGCGAACGCGAATGGCAGGACTCGGCCGTGCGGCTCATCCGGAAGGCCCGTGTTCCCGTCGTCCCCGTCCGGTTCTTCGACCGGAATTCCAGCTTCTACTACGCGCTCGGGCTCATCGACTACCGGGTGCGCTTCGTCCGTCTGTTCCACGAACTGTTCAACAAGCGCGGCACCTGCCCGCGTGTGGGGATCGGCGCTCCGATTTCCGTCGAGCAGCAGGAGCAATTCACTGATTTACAAGCATTCAAGGCTTTCCTCCGGAACAGCGTCTACCAGATGCCGCTGCCGGAGCGCTTTGTCCATCGATCCGAATTATGGAAATCAAGAAAGTAAGCGTCGCCCTGATCTCGGGCGGCAGCAGCGGCATCGGCGCCGCCACCGCCCGGCTGCTCGCCGAGGCGGGCATCACCGTCTATGCCGGTTCCCGCCGCGGAACCGTCGAGAAACCCGCCCCGCGCATCATCCCCATCCAGCTGGATGTCAATGACGAGGCCTCCCTGAAAAACGCCGTGGAGCGCATCGTCGGCGAGCAGGGCCACCTGGACGCCGTCGTCTGCAACGCCGGCAACGGCATCTACGGTCCCGTCGAAGGCTCGACCGACGCCGAGGCCCGCTACCAGTTCGAGACCTGCTACTTCGGTTCGCTGAAGACCATCCAGGCCTGCCTGCCGGTCTTCCGCCGGCAAGGGTTCGGCCGCATCGTCACGATCACCTCGGTGATGGCCATCCTCCAGCTCCCCTTCCAGGGGTTCTATTCCGCGGCCAAGGCCGCCCTCCTCTCCCTGAGCGAATCCCTGCAGATGGAGCTCAAGGGGACGGGCGTCGAGTGCTGCAGCATCCTGCCCGGCGACGTGTCCACCGGCTTCACGGCGGCCCGCAAGTTCACCGTCGCCGCCCAGGACCCCGGCTCGCCCTACCGGGCCCGGATGGACCGGAACCTCGCGAAGATCGAGAAGGACGAACTGGGCGGGATGAGCCCGGAAGTCATCGGCAAGGCGGTCTGCAAACAGCTCAGGCGCAAGCATATGGCCGTCCGGGTGATCCCCCGGATCGACTATGGCGCCGTCGGCCTGCTCGTCCGCATCCTGCCCGAGAAGGCCAAACTCTGGCTGCTGGACCTCCTGTACAGCTAGCGCGCTTGAAGATTTGCCAAATAATATGTATATTTGGCAGATTATGTCGACGAAACGGATCATATCGTTCCTCCTCCTGCTGCTGGCCCCGGTCTGGCTCCTCGCCCAGACGACCCGGGTCCGCGGCAAGGTGTCCGATGCCGTGACCGGAGCGGGCGTCCCGTACGCCACGGTCTATTTCGAGGGGACGATGACCGGCGTCTACACCGATTCCACGGGCGCCTACTCCATCCAGTCCGCCGACAAGGAGAACGTGTCCCTCGTCAGCGCGACGGTGATGGGCTACGGAAAGGCTTCCTTCCCCGTCAAGGAGGGGACCGATACGGAAGTGAACTTCCGGCTGACTCCGGACGGAATGGTGTTCGGCGGGGAAAGGAAAGAACTGCAGATCCGGTCCATCCTGTACAACCTGCAGGCCCGTCGGGCGGAACACGATCCGGAAAGCCGCGACGCCTGGCAGGCCGACATCTACAGCAAGGCGGAACTGGCTGTGGCCAACGTGGACAACATCGTCGGCAAGGCCATTTTCCGCAAACGGAACGAACTGATCGCGGACGTGCAGGATTCCACGGCGTTCAACGGCTACATCCCCGTCCTGCTCTCCGAAGCGGTCCTGCACCGGTATCACAGCAAGGAACCCGCCGTGGACAAGGAAGTGTTCGAGGCCAGCCGCGTTTCCGGCCTGGACCAGCAGAACATCTTCCGGCAGTTCACCGGAAGCTCCACCCTGCGGATGAACTTCTACCGGGACATCATCCCGGTGCTCAACATCAGCGTCCCCTCCCCGGCCAGTTCCGCCGGGCATCTGTTCTATCACTACAACCTGGTGGACTCCCTGACCTTCGCCGGCCGGAAGACCTACTCCATCACTTTCTTCCCGAAGAAGCTGATCACGTCCCCGACCTTCGAGGGCCGGATGGAGATCGACGCGGAAGACTACGCCATCCATTCCGTCCACTGCCGGCTGTCCCCTTCCTCCAATGTCAACTGGGTCAGGAACCTGAGCGTGGACAGTTTCAACGCCCGCCGGGAGGACGGCACGTGGTTCTTCGACAACGAGCAGATGTTCCTGGACGTCGCGGCCCATCTGAACGACCGGGTGACCATCGTCTCCGTCCAGGTGAACCGCGACTTGCGGTACACCTCCTACCAGCCGGGTCCTTTCCCCGGCGCGGAAGGGATGACGGGCGGCGACAAGGTCGAAGTAGGCGAAGCGCCCGACAAGGACGAAGCCTGGTGGACCGAAGTCCGCCCCAAGGCCCTCACGACCCGGGAAAAGGCCATCTTCACCACCGTGGAGCGCCTCAAGGAGCGCAGTTCCTTCAAATGGATTTCCGCCATCGGCAATATGCTGGCCACCGGTTACCTGGAGAACACGGACATCGGCATCGGCTACGGCCCGTGGGAGCGCACCCTGACCTTCAACGGCACGGAAGGCGTCCGTCTGCAGGCCGGCGGCCATACCACGAAGGAATTCAGCAAGAACGTGCGTCTTTCGGCTTTTGCCGGCTACGGTTTCCGGGACAAGCTCTGGAAATGGGGCGGTTCCACCGAGTTCATGCTGGGCGACAACCAGAAGCGGACGAACAAGATCACCGTCTCCGTGAGCAAGGACTACGAGAGCCTCGGACGCGGTTCGGGCGTGTTCACGGAGAAGAACATCGTGAACTCCCTGCTGGCGCCGGGCGGTTTCGACAAGCAGGGGATGGTCCTGAAAGCCCAGGTGATGCACGAGTACGAGTTCAGCCCGAGCTTCAACTCCACCCTCACCCTCCAGCACCTCAGGATCTACGGCAATCCGGACATCCCGCTCATCCGCCCGGACGGGTCGGAGGCCGGGAGTTTCTCCGCGAACCAGATTCACTGGACGGGCCGTTTCTCCTGGGACGAGCGCATCAACCGAGGCGTCTTCGACAAGTCCTACATCTTCACCCGTTATCCGATCATCTCCGTGGACCTGCTGGGCGGCATCAAGGGCATCACGGCGGACGACTGCTCCTTCCTCCGCGGGGAACTCACCGTGGACTGGCGCATCCCCGCCGGCGTCATCGGCTTCGGCCGCTTCCACCTGAACGGCGGCGCCATCCTGGGGTCCGTCCCCTATCCGCTCCTGAAGCTCCACGAAGGCAACCAGAGCCAGCTCTTCGGCAGCCCGGTCGTCAAGCTGACGGACCGGAACGCCTTCTCGATGATGAACTACTATGAATTCGGGTCGGACCGCTGGCTGACGGGCTTCTACGAGCACAATTTCAACGGCCTCCTGTTCGGCATCATCCCGCTCGTCAAGAAGCTGGACCTGCGCGAAGTGGTCTCCGTGCGCGGCGCCTGGGGCACCATTTCGGAGAAGAACCGCGGCGGCGCCCCCTTCCTCCTGATGCCGGGCCTCAATTCCCTGGAGACGCCCTATGTCGAGGCGGGCGTCGGCATCGCGAACATCTTCCACCTTCTCCGGGTGGACTGCATCTGGAAACTCACCCACCGCAACGGCCGGGACTTCGCCGTGTGCATCGGGCTCGACATCGACCTTTAATCCCGGATCATCCCTGGATGTCCACGCCGCCTCCCATCGTGTAGTCGGAGGCGTCGGCGACGAGGTGCTTCTTCATGCTCAGGCGGGCCCATTTGACCATCTGGAAGCAGAAGAGCAGGATGGCGATGGTGATGGCCCCGGAGAGCTGGGGCGTCACGGACGCCATCATCGCGACGGTGTCATAGATGCCGTGCGCAAGGACCGGATACAGCCACATCTTGATGCCGGCGCCCGGCGCGCGGTACTTGTCGAAATGGTTCAGGGAGAAGAAATAGCCCATCAGGACCGCGAAGCCGAAATGGCCCGGGATGGCCGTCAGGGAACGGCCGATGCCGGTGGTCACCCAGTCGGTGCCCGCCGCGAACAGATACTCGATATTCTCGAAGGCCGCGAACCCCATTCCCACGCACACGGCGTACACGATGCCGTCCATCCGCTCGTCGAAATACGGATTCCTCCGCAGGAACATCCACAGGCAGAAGAGCTTGGCCGTCTCCTCCGGGATGGCCGCCCCGAAGAAGGCCGTCCGGAACGCGTCCCAGAAGGAAATGATCTCATCCGGAAACAGCCCCAGACGCATGGAGGGGACGGAAATGAAGAACGAGCAGAAGACTGAGAGGCAGCCCCAGAAGAAGCCTTTCACGATCATCTTGACGGGTTCCCGATGCATCTTGTCCTGCTGGTAGGTGTAGAAAAGCAGGATCAGGGCCGGCAGCACGGCGAGGGCGATGACATTAAGCATAGTCGATAACGGTCAATACGCGGCCTTCCACCCGGAAATGCACGTCCCTGCCGCCGAACGGCAGGCCGTACACGCGGTCCGGGTCCTCCTGGTACGCCGGACGGGGGTCCAGGGCCAGCAGGCCGACGAGCGCTTCGCGCTCCGCCGGGCCGAGGCCCAGCCCCTCCGGAAGGCGCACCTCCAGTTTCGCCTCGGGCGCCGCGGCGGCGAAACCGGAGCGGGACGCGGGGAAACTGTCGGCGTAGGCCACGTAGGGTTTGATGTCATAGATGGGGGTTCCGTCCATCAGGTCGGCGCCTTTCACGACGAGGTCCATCCCGTCGATGCCCCCGAGCTCCACGCAGGAGAGGCCCAGCGGGTTGGGCCGGTACGGGGACCGGGAGGCCCAGACGCCCACGGCCGCGTTCCCGCCCAGGCGGGGCGGCCGTACCGTCGGCTGCCACTCTCCTTTCGCGGGCTTGTTCGCGGAGAATCCCCAGATGAGCCAGATCCGGTCGAAGCCTTCCAGGCCGCGGAGCGCGTCCCGGTTGCGGAAGGCCGACTCGAACACGATGCGGCCCTCCAGGGACGGAACCAGGCCGCTTTGGCGCGGGATTCCGAACTTGGAGCCGAGGGCTCCGTGGTACACGGCGACCGGCTGGAGTTCCATAGGTACAGGGATTTACTTGACTTTCAGCTTCCTGCGCTCGGCGAAGGAGCCGAAAACGAGGAACGTGTCGTCCCCGGGGGCCGTCCGGAGGGTCACTTTGGTGGAATGCTTCTTCAACTTGTAGGAGACCGGCGCGATCTCGCCGGTGTCCGGATTCCACTGGAAGGGCTGCCGGCCCTGGACGCGGAAGCGGAGTTTCACCTTGCCGGCGGACTGGCCGAGGTTGCAGATCCGGTAGATATCGATCTGGGGCAGGCGCCGGTGCTGGAAGAACAGGCTGTCCGCCTTCGTCTTCACGTCGGGTGTCACGCCGGCGGCCTTGAGGATGGACTTCACCGTCCGTCCGGACATCACGTTCCCGGACAGCCAGACCTTCTCCACGGTGCGCTGGAAAACGGTCTCATCGCCCCGGCCGAGACAGTTGGCGGGCTTCACGCCGCCGATGAAAGCCCCGCGGGCCGCGAAATCGGAAATCCTGTTCAGCACCGGGAGCGACATCCGGGCATCCTGCAGGTACAGCATCCGGGCGTTGAGGCCGGTGTCGGTATACAGGCGCCCCGCCTTCACGTGCAGGCTGTCCATCAGCACCTCGGTCCCGACGGTCTCGCAGGCATAGCCGAACGGCACGGCGGGATCCCTGAACAGGACATCCCCCGTCTCGCCGGCGTACACGAGCACATCGGCCACAGGGACGCCCTGCGAGAGCAGGTACTGGGTCCTCCCGTCGACGACGGAGTCCGGCACGGCCTCGAAACCGGCCTCGAGGGCGGCCAAGGCCTTCTCGGAAGCGGCGATGTCGATGTAATCGAACCGGTTGCGCGCACAACCGCCCGCCACGAGCAGCACCAGGGCGCCTATGAACAGTTTCTTCATAACTCTACAAATTTAAGGAAATCCCCGTGTTTTTCCGTCATTATCTCCAAGATTTTGCGTATTTTTGCATCACCAATTGCATTTAAACCTACGTGTCAATGAAAAGAATCGTATTAGTCCGCCACGGCGAAAGCGTCTGGAACAAGGAAAACCGTTTCACCGGCTGGACCGACGTGGACCTGAGCCCCAAGGGCGTGGAAGAGGCCGTCGAGGCCGGTA
>CAMNGM010000006.1 GCA_946538425.1 uncultured Bacteroidales bacterium
CCCCGAGATTACAAATCACGTGCTCTGGCCAACTGAGCTATATCGGCAGCTCATTCGGATCCTTCAATCGCGAAAGGGATTGCAAAGGTAGTGCTTTTTTCCAAACTTGCAAAACTTTTTGCATTATTTTCGTCCGAAAACGCAAATTTCTTGAAGGACGATGCCAGGGTCCAGGTAATAAACCCTCACTTCGTGCGATCCGCGAGGCTGGCCGGACTATCGTTTCAGCAAATCCACGAGAATCCCGTAGATGGATTCCGTGTCCAGGCAGCACTCGGCCCACTGGGCCTTCTGCGTGTCCTGGGCGATGAACCGGTCGGGAATGCCGAGCCCTTTGATGATGGGCGACTCGGTCCGGCCGGCGAAATACTCGCACACGGCGCTGTACAGGCCGCCCTTCAAGGCGCCGTCCTCCAGGGTGAGGATCACCCGGAAGCCGGAGACTTCCTCCAGGATGGAGGTGTCCAGCGGCTTGAGCCAGCGCATATCGTACACGGAAGGGGCCACCCAGTAGTCGGTCTTGTGCCGGAGCGCGGCCTCCAGGGCCCGGTTCGCGACGGGGCCGAGGGCGAGGACGGCGACGTCCTTCCCTTCCAGGAGTTTCTCGCCCTTGCCGACGGGGAGATTCTCAAACGGCGCCTCCTTCCAGTCGACCCCTTCCCCGCACCCGCGCGGGTAGCGGATGATGTAGGGGCCGCCCTTGAGGGACAGTCCGGTGTACATCAGGTTCTTGAGCTCGCGCTCGTTGCGCGGCGCGGCGATGACGGTGTTGGGGATGCTCCGGTAGGCCGCGAGGTCGAAGCAGCCGTGGTGCGTGGCGCCGTCCTCCCCCACCAGGCCGGCCCGGTCAAAGCACAGCACGACGGGCAGGTTCTGCAGGGCCACGTCGTGGATGATCTCGTCGTAGGCCCGCTGGGCGAACGAGGAGTAGATGTTGCAGAAGGGTTTCATCCCGGCGGCGGCGAGGCCGGCGGAGAAGGTGACGGCGTGCTCCTCCTCGATGCCCACGTCGAAGAAACGCTCGGGGAAGGTCTGCTCCAGCAGGTGCATCCCGCAGCCCGTCGCCATCGCCGGCGTGATGCCGACGACCTTCGGGTCCTTCCGCGCAAGTTCCACGAGCGTCTCGCCGAAGACGTCCTGGTAGCGGGCGGCCGGGTAGACGGTCTTCTGCTGCTCGCCGGTGACGGGGTCGAAGCGGCCGGGGGCGTGCCAGGTGGTGGGATCGGCCTCCGCGGGCGCGTAGCCCTTGCCCTTGCGCGTGATCACGTGCAGGATGCGCGGGCCCTTGAGGTCGCGGAGGCGGCGGAGCGTTTCCGTCACCTGCGCGATGTCGTTCCCGTCGATGGGCCCGAAATACCGGAAGCCCAGGGCCTCGAAGATGGCGCCGCCGGACTCGCGCACCAGGTTGGACTTCGTGTCCATCACCCGGCGCTGGACCCAGTCGCGGAGCTTTCCTTCGCCCAGGCGGTTCCAGATCTGGCCTTTCACCTTGTTATAGAGGTTCGAGGAGGTGACGCGGAGCAGGTAGTCGTGCAGGCCGCCCGTGGCCTGGTCGATGGACATGTTGTTGTCGTTCAGGACCACGAGGAGGTCCGCCTTCGAGGAGCCGGCGTTGTTCAGGCCCTCCCAGGCGAGGCCGCCCGTGAGGGCGCCGTCGCCGACGAGGGCCACCGCGCGCTCCCCGGAGCCGGTGAGGCGGGCCGCCTCGGCAAAGCCGAGGGCCGCCGAGATGGCCGTGGAGGAGTGCCCGGCGCCGAAGGGGTCGTACGGGCTCTCGTCCCGCTTGGGGAAGCCGCTGATGCCGCCCCGGGTGCGGTTGCGCTTGAAGGCGTCCCGCCGGCCGGTGAGGATCTTGTGGGCATAGGCCTGGTGCCCCACGTCGAAGACAAGCTTGTCCTTGGGCGTGTCGTACACGGCGTGCAGGCCCACGATGAGCTCCACGGCGCCCAGGCTCGAGCCCAGGTGCCCCGGATTCTTCGCGCAGCACTCCACCATGTACTGACGGATCTCCGCGCACAGCTGCTCGAGCCGCGCGGTGCTGAATTTCCGGATATCCGCCGGACTGTTTACCTTCTCCAACAACATAATCGACCTCGCTAGGGGGAATGCAAAGATACGCATTTTACACAAAATACGGTGAGGAATGGGCGGTTCTCAAATAATTTTAGTAATTTCGCCCATGATTGGGCCGTAGGGCCCCGCAAGCAATCTAAAACCTTTACGATATGACTGATACCGTCAACAAGACGCTGCGCGATTCGGCGGCGATGCGGTGGACAGCGCTGCTGCTCCTGGCACTGGCGATGTTCTGCGCCTACATTTTCATGGATATCCTGTCCCCGATCAAGGACCTGATGCAGGAGACCCGCGGCTGGGACTCCACGGCGTTCGGCACGATGCAGGGCTCCGAGGTGTTCCTCAACGTTTTCGTGTTCTTCCTCATCTTCGCGGGCATCATCCTGGACAAGATGGGAGTGCGCTTCACCGCCGTCCTGTCCGCCGCCGTGATGCTCGTGGGCGCGTGCATCAAGTGGTTCGCCGTGAGCGAATCCTTCATGGGCAGCGGCCTGGAGACCTGGTTCACCAACAACCTGAACTACATCCCGCTCTTCGACGAGCTGGGCGTGTCCCCGTTCTACCGGGGGATGCCGGCGTCGGCGAAGTTCGCGGCCTGCGGCTTCATGATCTTCGGCTGCGGCTGCGAGATGGCCGGCATCACGGTGAGCCGCGGAATCGTCAAGTGGTTCAAGGGCCGTGAGATGGCCCTCGCGATGGGCTCCGAAATGGCCCTGGCGCGCCTGGGCGTCGCCACCTGCATGATCTTCTCGCCGTTCTTCGCGAAGCTCGGCGGCCGCGTCGACGTCTCCCGCAGCGTCGCCTTCGGCGTCGTGCTGATGTGCATCGCCCTCATCATGTGCATCGTGTACTTCTTCATGGACAAGAAACTGGATGCGCAGACGGGCGAGGCCGAGGAGAAGGACGACCCGTTCAAGGTCAGCGACATCGGCAAGATCCTGTCCGACGGCGGATTCTGGATCGTCGCCCTGCTGTGCGTGCTGTACTACTCCGCCATCTTCCCGTTCCAGAAGTATGCGGTGAACATGCTCCAGTGCAACCTGACGCTCACCGCCCCGGCCGCCGACTCCTTCTGGGCCGGCTCCAGCGTGACCATCGTCCAGTACATCATCATGCTGGTGGTCGCCGCTGCGGGCTTCGCAAGCAACTTCCAGAAGAAGAAGAGCAACCAGTACCTGTTCCTGGGCATTTCCATCGTCTCCCTCATCGCGTACTGCTATATGGGCTATATGCGCCAGAGCGCCGAGTCCATCTTCGCGGTGTTCCCGCTCCTGGCGGTGCTCATCACCCCGATCCTGGGCAACTACCTGGACCGCAAGGGCAAGGGCGCGTCGATGCTCGTGCTCGGCGCCATCCTGCTGATCGCCTGCCACCTGACCTTCGCCTTCGTCCTGCCCGCCTTCAAGGGCAACGCCGTCGGCGGCGTCATCGTCGCCTACACGACGATCCTCGTGCTCGGCGCCAGCTTCTCGCTGGTTCCCGCCGCCCTGTGGCCGTCCGTCCCGAAGCTCGTGGACGCCAAGGTCATCGGCTCCGCCTACGCCCTGATCTTCTGGATCCAGAACATCGGCCTGTGGCTGTTCCCGCTCCTGATCGGCAAGGTCCTCGACAAGACGAACCCCGGCGTGACGGATCCCACCCAGTTCAACTACACGGCCCCGCTCGTGATGCTGGCCTGCCTGGGCGTCGCCGCCCTCGTCCTGGGCCTCGTGCTGAAGGTCGTGGACAAGAAGAAGCACCTCGGCCTCGAGGAGCCCAACATCCAGTAAATGGCGCGGAAACACTCTTTGCGGGTGGCCTGCTGGGCCGCCCTCCTGTGTCTGGTGGTACCGATGTTCGCATCGTACTACTTCGACGACATGTTCTCCAGCATCTCGTACCTGTTCCAGGATTCCGGGCTGACCCAGCTCGGCTGGGACGAGAATGACTACGGCCGGTACACCAGCGGCTACAGCGTCCTGTGCATCTTCGGCGGCCTCGCCCTCTTCGGCATCCTGCTGGACAAGTGGGGCGTCCGGGTGGCCGGCACGCTGTACGTGGGGATGATGGTGGCCGGCGCCGGCCTCGTGACCTGGGCCATCCTGTCCGGGCAGAAGAACTCCGCGACGCTCGCCTACGCGGGCTGCATGGTGTTCGGCCTCGGCAGCGAGATGGCCGGGACGGTGGTGAACCGCTCCATCGGCCGCTGGTTCAAGGACGGGGGGATGGCGCTCGCGATGGGCCTGCACCTCGCCATCGCCCGCCTGGGCACCGCGTTCGCGCTGGTCATTTCCCCGAAGCTGGTCGCCCAGCAGGCGGACCACGTCTACTCCCTCGCCGAAACCGCCCGTCCCGCCCTCCTGGGGATGGGGCTGATGGCCCTCGGGCTCATCCTCTGGGCGGCGTTCGTGGCGATGGACGCCAAGCGTTTCCCGAAGCAGGGCGGCACGGCCAACAAGGCCGACGACTTCCGCTTCGCGGATGCGTTCAAGGTACTGGGCAACAAGAACTTCTGGCTCCTGGGCCTGCTGTGCGTGCTGTTCTACAGCAGCATCATCGCCTTCAAGAAATTCGCGGGCGCCATCCTGATCCCCCGCTTCGACATTCCCGCCGAGGCCGCGGGCTGGATGGTATCGATGCTTCCCTTCTCCACCGTCATCTTCGCGCCCCTGTTCGGCCTGATGGTGGACCAGGTGGGCAAGGGTACGCGCTGGATGATCTTCGGGTCCATCCTCGCCCTCGCCGCGCACCTGCTGCTGGCCTTCGCCCCGTCCGGCGTGCCGCTGTGGGGCTACCTCGCGATGGCGATGCTGGGCTTCGGCTACTCCCTGGTCCCGGCCGCCCTGTGGCCCAGCGTCCCGAAGATCGTCCCGGACAAGATCCTGGGCACGACCTTCGCGCTCATCTACTGGGTCCAGAACCTGGGCCTGCTGGTGTTCAAGCGCCTGGCGGGCGGCATCCTCGGCAGCGAATCCGGCACGCCGGTCACCGTGGAACTGATGTTCACGGGCCTCTGCGTGCTCGCCCTCGTGACCGCGCTCCTGTTCGCCGCCAATTCCCGGAAGCACCCGGAACTGCGGCTGGACGCCCCGAACAAGTAGCGCTTCCCCGCATCAACGTCCCTAACTGCGTAAGGTGGTCCAAAGATGGACCACCTTACGCGTTTTACCCTTGGACCCACCGTGGGCGCTACAGCACGTCTTTCAGGAACGGGCCGGTGACGGAGGCGGGGTCGAGGACGAGGTCCTCGGGAGTGCCCTGGGCGACGATGCGTCCGCCGCGGCGGCCGCCTTCCGGGCCCATGTCGATGAGCCAGTCCGCGCTCTTGAGCACGTCCAGGTTGTGTTCGATGATGATGACGGTGTTGCCGGCCTCCACGAGGCGGTCCAGCACGCCCAGGAGGACCTGGATGTCCTCGAAATGGAGGCCCGTCGTGGGCTCGTCCAGGATGTACAGGGTGCGGCCGGTGGAGGGGCGGGAGAGTTCCGCGGCCAGCTTCATCCGCTGGCTCTCGCCGCCGGACAGGGTCACGGCGGACTGTCCCAGATGGACATACCCCAGGCCCACGTCCACCATCGCCTTCAGTTTCGTGGCGATCTTCGGGATGGGCTTGAAGAACTCGTAGGCCTCGGCGATGGGCATTTCCAGCACGTCGTTGATGTTCTTGCCCTTGTAGCGGACGGCGAGGGTGTCCTCCTTGTAGCGGCGGCCGCGGCACTGGTCGCAGGGCACGTGGACCGACGGGAGGAAATTCATCTCGATGACCTTGATGCCGGCGCCCTTGCACTCCTCGCAGCGTCCGCCGGGGACGTTGAAGGAGAAGCGGCCGGCCTTGAAGCCCCGCACCTTCGCGTCCTGCGTTTCCTCGAACAGGGTGCGGATGTCGTTGAACACGCCGGTGAAGGTGGCCGGATTCGACCGCGGGGTGCGGCCGATGGGCGACTGGTCGATCTCGATGAGCTTGTCGATGTGTTCGATGCCTTCCAGCGCGTCGTACGGCAGGGGTTTCTCCTTGCCGTGATAGAACTTCTGCTTGAGGATGGGCATCAGCGTCTCATTGATGAGGGAGGACTTGCCGCTGCCGGAGAGGCCGGCCACGCCGATGAAGCAGCCCAGCGGGAAAGACACGTCGATGTTCTTGAGGTTGTTGCCCCGGGCGCCGCGCAGTGTGAGGGTCTGGCCGTTCCCGCGCCGGCGGCGGGCCGGCACCGGAATCGTCTTCCGCCCCTGCAGATAATCCAGCGTCACGGACGGGCCCACGACGGCGTGGGAGGCGGTTTCCGCGTCCATCGGCTCGCCCTTCAGCAGCGTCCCGAGCGGGGCGCTGAGGCAGATCCTGCCCCCCTGCTCCCCCGCCCCGGGGCCCACGTCCACGAGCCAGTCGGCGCTGTACATCGTCTCCGCGTCGTGCTCCACCACCATCACCGAGTTGCCCTCGTCGCGGAGGGCCTTCAGCGAGGCGATGAGCTTGCGGTTGTCCTTCTGGTGCAGGCCGATGGACGGCTCGTCCAGGATATAGAGCACGTTCACGAGCTTGGAGCCGATCTGCGTCGCCAGGCGGATGCGCTGGCTCTCGCCGCCGGACAGGGACGCCGTGGCGCGGTCCAGCGACAGGTAGTCCAGGCCCACGTCCAGCATGAACTGGACCCGCTCGCGCAGTTCTTTCAGGATATCGCGGGAGACGTTCTTCTCCCGCTGGTTGAAGCCGGCGGGGATGTCGTCCAGCCACTTGCGCAGCTCGGTCATCTCCAGCGCGGACACGTCGGCGATGGTCTTGCCGTCGATCCGGAAGCAGAGGGCCTCCTTCGACAGGCGCGTGCCCTGGCAGTCGGGACACACGACGGTGTCCTCGATATGGTCGATCACGCCGCCCCAGGCCTCCATTTCGGACAGGCCGCCGTCCCCCACCCGGAACAGTTCGTCGGAGCCGTACACGAGCAGCATCACCGCCTCGTCCGGGAGGGTGCCGACGGGCTCGTACAGGCTGAAACCGTATTTCCGGGCGATGGAGCGGACGATGTCGAACTTCCGGCTCTCGCGGACCTTCCCCAGCGGGACGATGGCCCCGTCGGCGATGGACACGGTCCGGTCCGGGATGATGGTGTCCACATTCACGTCCACGACGGTGCCGAGGCCCTTGCAGTGCGGGCAGTAGCCCTGCGGCGAATTGAAGGAGAAGGTGTGCGGCTGCGGTTCCTGGAGGGAGGTGCCCGTCACCGGGTCCACCAGGTGCTTGGAGAAATGCTGCAGCGCGCCCGTTTCCAGGTCCATCACCGCCACCGACCCCTTGCCGGCGGAAAGCGCCTGCGCCACGGAGTCGCGCACCCGCTTGTCGTCCCCCGCCCCGGGCTTGAGACGGTCCACGACGAGCTCGATGAAATGGGGCTTGTAGCGGTCCAGGGCCTGCACGCCCTGCAGCTCGAGGATTTCCCCGTCGATGCGGACCTCCGTGTAGCCGCGCTTGCGAAGCTGGTCGAACAGCTCGCGGTAGTGGCCCTTGCGGCCCCGCACGAGCGGCGCCAGCAGGTAGCACTTGCGGTCCCGGTACGTGGTGAGGATCAGGTCCACGATCTGGCCGTCGGTGTAGCGCACCATCTCCTCGCCGGACTCCGGCGAGATGGCGCGCGAACCCTTCGCGTACAGCAGGCGGAGGAAGTCGTAGATCTCCGTGATGGTGCCCACGGTGGAGCGGGGGTTGTTCCCGGTGGTCTTCTGCTCGATCGCGATGATCGGGCTCAGGCCGTGGATCTCCTCCACCTCGGGCTTCTCGAGGATGCCCATAAAGTGCTTCGCGTACGTGGACAGGGTGTCCATATACCGGCGCTGGCCTTCGGCATAGATTGTATCGAACGCCAGCGAGGACTTCCCGCTGCCGGAAAGCCCCGTCACGACGACGAATTCGCCCCGCGGGATGTCCACATCCACGTTCTGCAGGTTGTTCGCCTTGGCGCCCCGCACCTGTATGTACTCCTTCTGCTTCATAGGAATGCAAAGGTACGGAAAAAAACGCACTTTTGGAGCGTCGCCCGGACGCCTGGGGCGGATTGCCAGTTTTTCAACCAAAATTGTCTGTTCCTCTCCCCGGATTGTCCTTTCCCGCCATATATTTGCATAACAAATGCTGAACGATATGCGAAAAATGTACAGACGCTGGCTGCTCCTCCTGCCGATCCTGGTCGTCTCTTCCTGTGGAAAACCGGAAAAAGGCGAAGCGGTCCCTCCGAGACGGATTCTCAACGTGTCCCCCACCGAAGTCCGGGTGGAAGCCAAGGAGACGGTTTTTTCCCTGGATGTCGACTGCAGTTTCGACTATGCCTTGGAGATCGACGCGGACTGGGTCGAACGGGTGGCGGGCTCGCCGGCGGCACGGCCGGAGTTCTCCGTCCGGGAAAACCCGTCCGATTCCGAGCGGAAGGCCACCCTCCGGTTCTACGACCCTTCGGACCGGTATTTCTCCGCGCGGGTGAGTCTGGTCCAGGACGCCGGCGCCGGACCGCAAGGCGGGGGCGGACACGTCGTGGTCGCCTATGTGACGTCGTGGTCCTCCCCAATCCCCGACCCCCGGTATATGACCCATATCAACTACGCCTTCGGCCACGTCACCTCCTCGTTCGACGGGGTCCGCATCGACGGGGAAGGCCGGTTCCGGCAGATGGTCGCCCTCAAGGAGAAGAATCCGGCCCTGAAAGTGCTCCTTTCCGTGGGCGGATGGGGAAGCGGCGGATTCAGCGAGATGGCGTCCACGGCCGGGCGGAGGGAGGCTTTCGCCCGCGCCTGCAAGAAAATGCTGGACGACTACGGCGCCGACGGCGTCGACATCGACTGGGAATACCCCGGCAGCAGCGCGGCCGGAATCGCATCGTCGGACCGGGACAAGGCGAACTATACGGAGCTGATGAAGGCGATCCGGAGCGCCATCGGTTCGGGGAAGCTGTTGACGCTGGCTTCCTCCTGCGATGCCGGCTATATCGATTTCAAGGCCATCCTGCCCTATGTGGATTTCGTGAACATCATGGCCTATGACATGGCCTCGGCTCCCCAGCACAACGCGCCCCTTTACCGGGAAAAGGACGGAAAGAGGTCCCCTGTCGCCGGCTGGTACACCTGCGACGAGGCGGTCAGCGCCCACCTGAAAGCCGGCATCCCCGCGGACAAGCTGGTCCTGGGAATGCCCTTCTACGGCCACGGCAACAACACGTACGGCAGTTTCGTCTACTACTGCGACATCAAGGGTCCCAAAGGCGGGGATACCGAAAAATGGGATGACGTCGGACAGGTCCCCTATTATGCCGACGCCTCAGGGAAGCTCACCCTGGGCTTCGACAATGTCCGCTCCATCGAAGCCAAGTGCCAGTATGTCCTGGACAAGGGCCTCCGGGGCGGGATGTACTGGGAGTATTGTTATGACAACGGCTCCCTGGATTTGGCCAAGGCGGTGGCGAGAAAGCTGCTCTAGCGCGCTCCTGAGCGAAAAACAAAAGGGGCCGGCTCGAAGCGAGCCGGCCCCTTTCCGTTCTACGGTCCGGTTACCAATCCACCTTGATCTGGATCTTGGTGACCGTGATGTCGCCGCCGATGATGAGCGCCGTCTCGGTCCCGTTCATCGTAGCGGCCATCCCTTCGGAGACTTCGAATTCCAGGAAGTCCTCGCCGCCGGCCAGGAAAATGTTGTTCGGGCTTTCCCCGCCGTCGCGGATGTAAGGAGCGCCCCACCAGCCATCGCACAGGCAGAACTGCTGAGGTGCATCGTGGTGGGCGAACGTGAGCCGGATCGTCTGGCCGGCTTCCGGGGTGATGGCCGAGAGGTCCAGCTCGGAGGCCGGGAGGTACCACCACCAGCCGGTCGTGTATTCACCGGTCCAGAGGGTCGGATACTCGCGGAAGAACTCGACTTTCTTGAGCAGGTAGTTTCCGGAGCAGACCACGAGGCCGCCGCCGGACTTGATGGTGGCGACCATCCCCGCCGTCAGGGCGAATTCGACTTCGGTGACGCCGGCGGCCACATCCTGGGAGATCCAGTCGGCCCAGTTCGCATCATACAGGCACACGTTGCAACCGTTCGGATTGTCGATCGTCAGACGGATCATCTGGCCTTCCCGGACCACGATCCCCTCGAGATTGAGAAGGTCGGTGGTGAGATACCCGTAGGTCGACCAGTCGTGGATATCGATTTCGCCTTCCCAGACGGCCACATATCCTTCGCCGGCGGCCTGCTCTCCGCCTCCCGAAATCTTGTCGGACAGGGTCACCTCCGGCAGCGTGTATTTCTTGCCGCTGCAGTCCTCGAGGACGATCCGGGCCGGTCCGGCCTGGATGCCCATCGGGGAATAGATGTACAGGGAGCCGGTCGCCTTGCGCTTGAATTCACCGGCAGGGACGACGATGTCCTTCCCGTCTTCTCCCGGGAAATACGCCTTGGTGATGAACTCGAGGTCCTTGCCGTACACCTCCAGGCATTCGTTGATCTGGATTTCCTTGTCCAGCGGAGCCACGGTGGAAGGCGTGGGATCGCCCAGCGTCAGGGCCATCACCGACTCGGCCGTTTCGCCGTCGGCCTCCACGATGACCGTTCCCCCTTCCGCAGAAACGCCCGCAGGGGTGGTGACGGAGATGTATCCGCTTCCCACCTTGACGATGTCTTTCGCGGTGACATTGCCCGGGAAGACGACGGCCGTCGCCTTCTCGAGACCGGTACCGGTGATGGTGACGACCTGCCCTTCGATCACTTTCGTCGGCAGGACGGACTTCACGACGAGCACATCGTTGGCATCCGTGTCCATCGTCTCGCCGCACGAGGTCAGCGCCACGTTCGCCAGCAGTGCGAATCCCGAAGCCAGCAGAAGATGTATGATGTTCTTTTTCATAAATCCTGATTGTTTGATCGTTCGTTGCATGAGTTTACCAATTCGGGTTCTGCTTCAGACTGCCGTTCTTCTGGATCTCGGACTGAGGGATCGGGTACAGGTTGTACTTCTCGTCCCACTGGCGGGTCTGGGTCGAACGGTTGAGAATCACGTTGCCGGCCGCATCCAGCCGGAAATCGGCCACGGCGACGTTCTTGAAGAAATCGGCGCCCTTCTTCCAGCGGCGCACATCCCAGAAGCGGTGGCCTTCGAAGGCGAGCTCCACCATCCGCTCGCGCATATAGCGCTCCTCGAAGCCGTCGTTCCCCTTGAACGAGGGCATATCGATGTCGGGACGGCTGCGGAGCACGTTGACGGCCTCGTTGGCCGACATCCCGAACTCGCCCTTCGCATCGGCGTCGCCGTAATAGTTGTACATCGCCTCCGCGTAGTTGAGGTAGACCTCGGCAAGCCGCATCACGATCCAGTTGTGACGGCTCGTGGTCTGGTTGTTGGCGGTGGTGACGCAGTTGCCGTCCACGAACTTCTTCAGGTAGTAGCCCGTGGGAGTCGCCCCGTATTTGGGCGCCCCGTTGAAGCCGCCCCGGTAGGTCTCGACGGCGATCTGCTGCGCCGCATTGGCCGGCCAGAGGTCGCCGTTCTTCACGACGGTGAGTTCGAAGCGGGGATCGAGCCCGTCATACGGTTTCTCGGCGGTCACGTCCACGTTGCCGGGGTGTTTCTCCCGGAAGGTCTTTCCGTCCGCCTTGTATTCGTAGGCGTCCACCAGGGCCTGCGTGGGGCAGTTGCCGGAGTTGCCGTTCTCCACGCCCACGGGGTAGTTGTTCTTCTCGAAACGGTTGTCGGCCTGGGTTCCGAGGACGAAGATGAATTCCGGATTGGTGAAGGTCTCGTGTCCCCAGAGGTTGGCATAGGCGCTCAGGCTGTAGCCCCAGCGCTGCGCATTGTCGATGAGGACCTTGCTCGCCGCGGCAGCCTCTTTCCAGAGCTCCTTGTCGTTGTCCGTATTGAACAGCGGGGAGGCCTGATACAGAAGGGCGCGGGCTTTCAGGGCCAGGGCGGCGCCGCGGGTGGCGCGGCCGATCTCCTGGCCGGGGATGTCCTTGAACGACACGGGCAGATACTCGGCCACGGCGTCGAGTTCGTTGACGATGAACTGGAAGACCTCCTTCGAGGGCGTGCGCTCCAGGGAGTTGGCCTGCTCGTTGGTGAGCGTCGTCGTCACCAGGGGCACGTCGCCGTACGTGCGGACCAGGTCGAAGTAGAACCAGGCACGCAGGAAGCGCAGCTCGTAGGGGAACAGCTCGAACTGCTGCACCATCGTCTGGTAGTTGGGATCGTACTCATAGTCCGACAGGTCGATCTTGTGGATGCGCTCCAGGTACATATGCACCTGGGCGATGGCGCGGTAAGACCGGTCCCACGTGTTGGAGAAAGGGTTCGAAGGGGTCCATCCCCCGTTGTAATACTTGTGGATCGGGGAAAGGGACAGCGCGAACTGGGCTTCGTCCGTGGCGCTGGCCAACATCGCGCCGTTGCCGTAGATGTCGTCCTTGAATTCGCTGGGAAGCTGCGCATAGACATCGTAGACAAGCGCCTTCACGCCGTTGATGGGGCTGTTGTAGGTCCACTCTTCGTCACGGTTCGACGCTTCGTTGTAATCCAGGTTGGCGCAGCCGGCAAGGGCCGCCGCCGCCACGGTTGCGAGCGCATATACTATCTTTTTCATAAACGTATCTCGGATTAGAAGGTTAAGGTGACACCGATGTTGACGCCCTTGAACAGGGGATATGCCGTCGAAAGCACTTCGGCATCCATCGCGGCGACATTGTCGAAGGAAAGGAGGTTCTCGCCCTGGACAAACACCTTGGCGGCACAGACGGGCAGCTTCTCGAGCAGGGCGGCCGGAACCTTGTAGTAGAGCTCCATGTTGCGCAGCTTCAGGAAGCGGACGCTCTTGTACCAGATGTCGCTGGCCTGGGCGTTGTTGCTGTTGTCCTGCGTGGTCAGACGGGGATAGAGGGCGTTTTCGCCGGCCACATCCCAGCAGTGGTTGTTATAGTCCACGGAGAGGTTGCCGTTGTTGCCCAGGCCGCCCCAGATGGCCGCGGGAAGGTACTTCATATAGTTGCCGGTTCCCTGGAACCAGGCGTTCAGGCCGAAGCCCTTGTACTCGACGCCCAGGTTGAAGGCGTAGTTGAGCTCCGGGATGCCGGTGGCGCCGTCCAGGCTGGCGACGTCGAATTCGTTGACGACCTTGTCCCCGTTGAGGTCCCGGTATTTCACGTCGCCGGGCCGGACCTGGGAGTACTCCTGCGGGAAGCTGGCGGCGATGTCGGCATCGTCCTTGAAGAATCCCGCCGAATGCAGGCCCCAGGCCTCGTTCACGCGATGGCCCACGGGATCGCTCAGCGGATACACCGGCGTGCCGATGTACCGGGTCACCACATTGCGGGCCCAGGACAGGTTGGCCCCCAGGTTCAGGTGGAGGTCGCGGGCGATTTCCTTGGCATACTTGGCGCCGACCTCGAAGCCGTAGCTGGCCACCTCGCCGACGTCGTTGTAGGAGGACTGGATACCGACCACGGAGGAGTTCTCATGGCTGGCGGACAGCATGATGTGGCTGCGCAGCTGGTAGAAAGCATCCGCCGTGAAGTCCAGCGCACCGGCCAGGCGAAGGTCGGCGCCCAGGTTGAAGCTGGCGGCAGTCTCCTGCGAGAAATCGGTGGTGGGGAAAGCGTCCAGCGAGGCGCCCCAGGTGGAAGAATAATCGGTGCCGATGATCACATACCCGTGCGTGGCGTCCCAGGTAGGCAGCCACATCCCGTAGGTGGGCATATAGTCGGTATGCTGGAGACCGGCCGAAGCGCGCAGCTTTCCGTAATTGAGGAAGCCGGCTTCGTCGTTGTCGAAGATCCAACCCAGCGAAAGGACCGGAGAGAAGGCCCATTTGGACGGGTAGGAACGGCTGGAGCCGTTGCCTGCGAGCACCAGGTCGGCCACGTAGCGGTTCTGCCTGTCATAGTGCAAAACGCCCATGATGTTCTTGCGGTAGAAGCTGTTCCCGCGTCCGTTGGCATTGATGCTGACATTCTCGTAGATGGCGGCCGCGTTGAAGTGGTCGTCGCCGAAGAAAGAGTGGCGGTAGTCGATCGCGGCGCTGGCCTTGACTTTCCACCACTGATTGTCGATCCAGTTGCTGAAGGTCAGGTTCACCTCCTTGTTGCCGAAGGTATTCAGGGCGACGTTGTTCTTGTCGCCGACAGCGCCGGTATAACGCTCGTAGCCATACTCGTGCGCCTTGTGGGAATTCTCGGCATAGATGGCGGCATTGGAGTAGCCGGCGCTCGCCCAGAAGCTCAAGCCCGCCAGGAGGAAGTCCAGTTTTTGAGTCAGCTTGGCATCCACCCACAGCTGACGCTGGTGCGTTTTGTAGAATCCGGAGTCCTGGACCTTGGCCACGGGGTTGGCGTCGCCGAAGGCTTCGTTGCCGCCCCAGATCCCCGTCGAAGTCTTGAAGGGGAAAGCGTTGGCCGGCAGGCTGTAGACGGCGGCGACGGCCCCATCGGCCCCGATGTCGGACGGCCGGAGGGTCTCCTGGAACATGCCGAAGAGATTCACCGCCATCACGGTGGACGGGGTGATGTCGATATCCAGGTTCGTGCGGATATTGGCCTTGGACTGGCGCAGCTGGGCATTGTAGTCGGCCTGCCTGGCGTCCTTGAATGCGCCTCCCGCGTCGATGAAGTCGATCAGGGAGTAGTATCTCACCCGGTCCGTCCCGCCTTTCACCGACACATAGGCATGGTCCTCCTTGGAGATACCGGTGAACGTCTGGTCCTTCCAGTTGACATTCGGGTAGAAGAACGGGTCGGAGCCGTCCTTGAAGAGGTTCAGTTCCGCATCGGTGTACGCGACGGGGAGCCCGTCGCTGATGCGCGCGTAGTTGACGGCGCTGGCATACTCATAGGCGTCGGTCATCTCGGCGAATTCGGGGGCGAACTGGAATTTGTGGCTGTAGTCCACTTTCACCTGCGCCTTGCCGATGGCGCCGCGCTTGGTCTTCACCAGGATGGCCCCGTTCACGCCGGCGTGTCCGAGGAGCGCGGTCGCGGCCGCGTCCTTGAGGACGGTGACACTTTCCACCTCCTCCACGCTCAGGCGGTCGATCGGACGCTCATAGCCGTCCACGAGGATGAGGATGCCCTTGTCATTGAGCGTGTGGTAGCCGCGGATATTGAACGCGGCTCCCTTGTTCTCGTCACCGGAGAAACCGCCCTGCGACAGGGCCGTCAGGCCGGCCAGACGGCCGTACAGGGCCTGGGCAAGATTGTTTGCCGACGTCTGCTGCAGCTCTTCGCCCGTGATCGTGACCGCGGAGGCGGTGCTCAGGAAATCACTGGACTCCACACCGTAACCCAGGTCATAGGCCTTCGCATTCTTGTCGTTGAGTTTCACTTGCGCGTTTGCCGACAAAGTGAGAACGGCACCCGCAAGCAAGAACATTCTACGTATATTCATATTCTACAAGTCTTATTGATGGTTAAAATCCGGATTACCAACCGGGGTTCTGGTTCAGTCCATAGCCTTTGTTGATCTCGTTGCGGGAAATCGGAGCGAGGTACCACTTCTCGGACCACTTGCTCGCCTGGTCGGCGGTGTCCCACCATACGCGGATGTTGTTGGTGCAAGGGATCTTCTCATAGATGCAGCTGGGCCAGGGTTCGCCGGGCTGGAGGCTGGTGTTGCCGCCGTAGTCGGCGGGATCCATCCGCTTGCCGTCGGCGTCCTTGCGCCACATCCGCAGCTGGTGGACCTGCTTCTTGAAGATGTCGGATCTCTTGTAGCGGATGAGATCGTACCAGCGGACATCTTCATAGCCGAATTCGCAGGCTCTTTCCTGGAACAGCTGGTCGATGAAGTTGTCCTTGTCCGTGGTCAGGTTCAGTTCCGGATTCATCACTTCCACCTTGCCCAGGCCCACGCGGGCGCGGACCTTGTTCATCTCGTCGCAGGCTTTCTGCAGATTGCCGGTCTGGGCCAGCGCCTCGGCGTAGCAAAGGTGGATGTCGGCCATCCTCAGGTAGGCATAGTTGGTGGGATAGTAGGCGGCGTAGCCGTTGTCACGCAGATACTTGAACAGTTTCAGCCGGGTCGACCAGGGGTTGTCGGTGACCTGGGGATTGAAGTTCTGGTCGATGTTGCCGCCCTGCCAGAGCTCGGTGCTGGAAAGGCCGCCGTACTGCTCGACCAGGTTGTTGCGGTTCACCACCATCGTTTCGTACAGGCGGGGGTCACGGTTCACGAAGATGTCGACATTCTCGGGGTTGTCCGTATTGAAGACATAGTCGTAAGGGAAGTTGCGGCCGTCCGCCATTCCGAACATCTCCATATATTCCAGGGTGAACAGGGCCATCCCGAACTCGTCCATTCCTTCGACGTTCCAGTCGCCGTTCCAGGCGTTGGTGCCGGGGCCCGCGTGGACCTCGATCACTTTCTCACTGTTGCCACGGAACCAGTAGGCGGCCCGGAACGCGTTGCAATAGTCCTGCTCGGTCGTTCCGGTGGGCTGAACCAGGGCGAAGTAATTGCCGTTGGCGCTGTTGGCCTGGAAGAAATCCTCGCAGGCCTTCAGGGCCTTCTGCCACAACTCTGGCTGATAGCCGCCCGTCCAGACCTGATGGATGTCCTGGTTCTCTTCGTTGCGGGTGAATTCCATATACGGCTTCTCGTTGTTGAACAGCGGGGAGGCCACGAAGTTCCACAGCTTCACCCGCAGGCCATAGGCCGAGCCCTTGGTCAGGCGTCCCGAATTGTTGGCCTGGTCCTTCACATAGAAAGGAAGCCCGGGCTCGTCGATGGCGGCCTGGATCAGGGAGTCGATGAACTCCGCCGTCTCCAGCACGCTCATCCGCCGGCCGTCCACGATGTCGGCCGCCTCAAAGGCGCGGTCCACTTTCGGGAGTCCGCCGAAGTTGCGGAAGGCATCCAGGTAGCGCGACGCCATGATGACATAGGCCTCGCCCCGGAGCTGGCTCTTTTCGTTGTCGTCCAGGTCGGGGACCTTGTCGATATTCTCGATGAACTGCCAGGCCTCCCGGACCGTGCGCCAGATACCGACACGGTCGCTGTTGTTGATGAAGGGCATCCGGACATTGGTCCCGTTGTCCTGGTCGGACTCGGTCAGGCTGCCCTGGTAGTAAGCGGACACCATGTGCCATCCGCAGTAGGACTGGCAGATGTCAGTAAGCGCGTCGGCGTGGGAATACCACAAGGCGCCGGTATAGGTGAAGGGGTTGTGCATGGCACCGTAGATGTGCCAGAGGAAACGCTTGGCGTTCTCTCCTTTGACGAAGATGGTATCGATGGTCACATCCACGCCGGGCTGCTTGTCCAGGAAGCGGTTGCCGACGCTGATCTCCTCCACGCAGGAGTTCATCGACCCCATTCCCGCAAGGACGGCGACGGCAAAAACGATCGTGGAAGCCTTTATTCTCATTTTCTCGATCAGTTTCATAATCCGGGATATTAGAAAGTTATGTTGAAACCGAAATTATAGACACGGGTCATCGGGTAGCGCGTGCTGCCGAATCCGGCCTGCGCCTCCGGGTCGTTGGCCTTGAAGCTCGTGAAAGTGAGCAGGTTATAGCCGTTCGCATAGACGCGGATGTTCTCGATGGGAACGCCTGGAATCTTGAAAGAGTAACCGATTTCCAGGTTCTTCAGACGGATATACGAGGCGTCCACCATCCAAGGGGCCGACATCGAACCGTTGTGGTCGCGCGAAGCCCTTTCCAGGGAGATGCGGGGCAGGATGGCGCCGCGGTTGTCCTCCGTCCAGGAATTGTCATACACCCATTTGTTGAGCATCGACTGGTTGCCGGTACCGAAGGCCGGCGTATAGAAGGAACTGAGCTGGCGGCTCACATTGGCCGCGCCCACCCAGGTCATGGAGAAGTCGAGCCCCCTCCAGCCCAGGGTCGCGTTCACGCTGCCGGTATATTCGGGGATGTCGCTGAAGCCGATGGCGTGGACATCGTTGGCATCCACTTTCCCGTCTCCCGTCAGGTCGACAAAGACGCTGTCGCCGGGGCGGAGGACAATCAGCTGGTCGGGCATATCCACCCCATAGGCGTCCTTGTAGCGCTGCTCGGTCTCGCCGGGGACATAGAATTCGAAGAATTCGTAGCCGAAAGGCTGGCCGACGGGGTGACCCCGGTGGTACAGGTGATCGTATTCCTGTTTCACTTCCGCCATTTCCACCACTTTGTTCCGCGCGAACGCGAAGACGGGCGCGATCGAATAGCTCACTTCGCCTGCGCGGTCGGCCCAGCGGAGGGTGAGTTCGTAACCGTGGTTCTTGACGCGGCCGTAGTTGATGGAGTTGGGCTTCAGCGCGGAGATGCCGGCGATGGTCGTCTGATTGGAGACCAGGATGTTCCGGCGGTCCTCCCAGAAGAAGTCGGCCCCGAGGCTCAGGCGGTCGCCGAAGAAGCGGATGTCCGCGCCATAGTTCTGCTTGAGGGCGGTTTCCCAGGTCACGTCGGGGTTGCCGGTCGTGGACTCGCGGGCGCCGGGCATGAACGACCCGTTGGTGATGCCGAAGTTGCCGGTACGGTCGTTGGTCCACCAGGCCCCGCCGCCGTTGGAATAGAACTGCCAGGTGCCGGGCAGATACAGGAACCGGCCGATGCCCTGGTCATTGCCGACGGTACCTACGGAAGCGCGAAGCTTGAAGTAAGAGACGACGTCGCGGATGGGCTTCCAGAAGTCTTCGGAAGAAGCGATCCAGCCCAGCGAAACGGAAGGGAAGAAGCCGAAACGTTTTCCCTTGGCAAAGTTTTCCGACCCATTGTAGCCCATATTGAAGTCGATCATGTACTTGGTCTTGTAGTCGTAAGTGACACGGCCGACAATGCCCACGTAACCGCGGGGAATGGAATTGTAGATGCCGCCGGGATAATAGTTCTTGGACTCGTTGTACAGGAGCAGGCCGCCCACATTGTGGTCGCCGAACTTCCGGGCGTAGTTCAGGCTGGCCTCCGCATACCAGTTCCGGCCGCCCCAGGTGGATTCGCCATAGCCCAGGGGCCAGGTGTCTCCCTGGCGCACATACACGATCTTCGGAGAACCGTCCGCAGCGGTTTCGCCCTTGGCGATGGTCGCCTTGTAGTTGATGCCGCCGCCGGTGGTGCGGGATTTCTGCTGCGTGTAGTCGGAGTTGTAGGAACCCTTGACGCGGAAATCGAGGCCTTCGGTGATGAAGTCCAGATTGAGCTTGTACTGGAGGTCCAGGTTGACGACATTCTGGCGCTGGACGGTATAGCCGTGCTCGTAGATGAGGCCCAGGGCATCATTGCCCACGGCGCCCACCAGGTCGGGATCGCTCACGATGCGGCGTCCCTCTTCGTCCAGGCCGTAGCCCGACATCGGCGTACCATTGTTCAGGAGACCCTCCAGGCCGAAGAGGCCGGACTGTCCGTTGTACTCGCCGTTGCCGATGGAATTCCGTTTGCCGATCCGACCTCCGATGCCGATGGAAAGGGTGCTGCGCTTGGAAAGGTCCACATCCAGGTTCGCGCGGAAGTTGTAACGGCGGTACTTGAAGTTGGCCTCGTCACTCTGGCCGAAGGTCTTGAACAGGCCGTTCTGGTCGAGCGTACCCACGGAGACGAAATAGCGGGCGCGCTCGGTACCGCCCGACACATTCACGTTATACTGCTGCTGCCAGGCGTGGTCGTTCATCAGGTAGGTGAACCAGTTCGTGCTGGGATAGACGGTGGGCATATCCATGTCCTTCCAGTGCTGGATGGCTTCCGGGGAGAACTTCCACCCGTCCGGGGCAACCCCCTCCACCTCCTGGGCGTGGTTGTAGGCCGTGGCGTACTCATAGGAGTTGGCCGGCTCCAGGAACCGGGTGATCTGCTGGAGACCGGTCGACGCGGTCAGGGTGATGGTCGGCTTGCCCTCCCGACCCCGGCGGGTGGTGACCAGGATGACGCCGTTGGCGCCGCGGACGCCGAAGACGGCCGTGGCGGAGGCATCCTTGAGGATGGAGATGTCCTGGACCTCATTGGGGTCGATCTGGCTGAAAGAGCGTTCGATGCCGTCGACGAGCACGAGAGGCTCCGCGCTGTTGAACGAGCCGATGCCTCGGATGCGGATGACCGGGTCGTCACCGCCCGGGACACCGGAATACTGCACCGACTGCAGGCCGGGGAGCTTGCCCGCGAGGGTGTTTCCCAGCGAGGCGGCCGGCGACTTGAGCAAATCCTTGCCGCTCACGTTGGCGACGGACCCCGTCAGGGTCACCTTGCTCTGCTGGCCATAACCGATGACGACCAGCTCTTCGAGCATCTCGGAATCCGGTTCCAGGACCACGTTCAGGGTAGCCGACGCCGCCACCACTTCCTTCTGCTTGTAACCGATATAGGAGAACACCAGGGTCGAACCCGCAGGAACTCCCGACAAGACATAGTTGCCGTTGGCGTCGGTGATCGCGCCGGAAGACTTGTCCAAAGTCTGCACGGCGGCACCGATCAGCGGCTCGTTCTGCTCGTCAGTAACACAACCTCGCACGGTCAGCGTCTGTGCGAAGGACACTCCCGACAGCAACAAGGCCAAGACGAGGAGGTAGAATCTGCAAAACTTTCCCATTACATTCTGTGTATTAATTAATTGGATTTGTTACAAAGTATTCAGCAGCCCGTCCGCGACGGTCCGGGCGAGATCGTGCGCCGCGTTGTCCCCGGCATAGTCCCAGTACATCCCGCCGCGGAGGCCGTGCTCCACGATGTATCCGCATTTGATGGCCAGGGAACGGGGATTCTCGAATCCGAACACGTAATTCCGGAGGCTGTCCACGATGAAGGGCACCTGCGAGACTTCGTCCCAGCAGATGGTGTATCCCTGCTCCGTGACGTCCCTGTAATCCACGTAGCCGCCGAAACGGCGGGAGCCGCGGCCATAGAAAGGCATTCCCATCACGAGCTTCTCCGGCGGGACGCCGGCGGCGAGATGGGCCTTCACGGCGCCGTCGGATGTCAGTTCGGCGCTGAAGGCGGACGGGTACAGGCCCGAATGGTGGGCGGTCCCCATCGACATGTCATAGGCCATCACGTTCACGAAGTCCAGATAGCCGACGACGGCCTTGTAGTCGATGTAGCGGGCCGTCGCCGAGGTGGCGATCGTCAGGAACCTGTCCGGACCCAGCGCTTCCCGGAGGTCGCGCATCAACAGGGTGAAGTTCTCCGTGTCGTCCGGCGAGGCGGAGATCCCCGCCATATCGGAGGTCGGATACTCCCAGTCGATGTCGATGCCGTCCAGGCCGAAGTCTTCGACCGCTTCCGCGCAGGAGGCGCAGAAGGATTTCCGGAGCGCCTCGTCGCCGGCCATCTCGCTGAAGCGGCCGCTCCCCCATCCGCCGACGGAGAGCAGCACGTTCAGCGCCGGGCTTTCCTCCTTGAGGGCGGCGATGGCGCGGAGCCGGTCGGGATTGTCGATCCGGACCGCGTCGAAGGTCGTGTCGACGTGTCCGAACGCATAGTTGACGTGGGTCATATACTGCGGATCGGGCATCACGTCCGACCAGGAGGTCACATAGGCGACCACCACGCGGCCGGCGCCCGCCGTTTTCCTTCCGCAGGCGGAAAAAGCCAGGGCCAGGGCGGCGACAAGCAGAAGCCTGGTTGCGAATCTGTCCATCGGCGCCGCCTATTTGTCAAAAGGATCCCCCGCCGGATCGCGGCTGACGATCCACCGGAAGGCGTTCACGAACATCAGGTTCTGGGTGGCCTCGGAGAAGCACTCGTCCCCGTGGCCCATGTTCAGGTAGATCATCCGGTAGTTCCGGTTGGTCCACACGACCGGCCAGTCGCCGCCGTACACGATGTCCTTGATCCCGAAAGGATAGTTCTTCGGGGAGAGCGACAGCAGCACCTGGATGTTCTCCTTGGCCCGGAGGTCCTCCTCCCACTGGTAGAACTCGCTGGCCGGCAGCACGAACGAGCCGGGCAGGTTCTTCGTGACCGGGTGGCTGTGCAGGTCCACGTCGGCGAGCGCCTGCTGGGGCGGCCAGTTGTTGCACTTGAACACGCCGCAGCCGAGGAATTGGGAGAACCAGGGCCAATGGGTGTTCCGGTCATTGTAGCCGGAGGCGTGGAAGCCGATCCAGCCGCCGCCGTTGTCCATATACTTTTCAAACGCGGCCCGCTCCTGGGGGCCGTTCGGCGCGGCATCGAGCATAATGATGCAGGTGTACTCCTTGAGCTTGTCGTACGTGTAGCCGGCAAGGCTAGTGGTGACATCCAGGTAGAATCCCTCGCCGACGGTTAGTTTCCGGAAGAACTCGACCCCCTGGCGAGAGAACTGCACATGCGCCTCCTCGGCGTGCTCGGTATAATAGACAAGCGCCTTGAAACGCGGCGTGCGGGCGTAGTTGGCCGGCCGCTCCTGGGCCGCGGCGAGGGCCGGGACCAGCAGCAGGGCAAGCGTCAGAAGTTGGTAGATCCGTTTCATATCGATACAGTTTTATGTTTCAGAATTCGGCGATCAGGGACAGCAGTTTCCCGGCGACGGTCACCCAGACCTCCTTGTAGCAGGCGTTGTTCACCTGCGGCCACCAAGGCTCGTCGGTATCCTCCCACGTGCGGATGCCCACCGGCATCATCCCCGTGAGGAGCCCGCTGGAGAAACTGTCCATATCCGGGTAGTTCCACCCTTCTCCGTACACCATCGACTGGCCGAAGGGGTTCTTGCCCAGCATCCAGTACACCTGCTCCCGGGCGATGTCCGTCAGGGCGGGATCCCCCAGGAACCGGCCGCAGAGCGCGGCGCTCTTCCCCAGGGAGAGCAGGATGGCGTTGTTCCCGTTGAAGATGTTGAACCACACGGGGAAACGCTTGACATAATGGGTCGGGTCCACCTGGACGCCCAGGGACAGCTGCCGGGTGTACCGCTGCGTGGCGTCGGCCGGCGGGAACAGGTGCAGGGCGAAGAAATTGTCCGTGTCCAGGTATTCGTCGGCGGCATACACCCCGCTCGGGATCATCCCGTAGGGGGCCGTATAGGGCATCAGCGCTTTCAGGTAACCGCCGAACAGGCGGATGGCCCCCTCCCAGCGGGCGTAGTCCGGATGGGAGGGCTGGGTGAGGCAGAGCTCCGTGAGCGCCTGCATATAGACCTGCTCGCGGGACTGGTGGATGTAATGGACGATGGAGCGCCGGGTCGTATCCCGGTAGAAGAAGCCGCAGAGACCCTCGCCCACGGGTTCCGTCTCCTGGCAGTCCAGGGTATAGCGGACGGCTTCTGCCGCCCTGTCGGCATAGGTTTCCTCCCCCGTCAGCCGGTACAGCTGGCTCGCCGCCCAGGAGACGGTCGCCATCCATTGGCTGCGGGAGGTATTGTAGCAGTGTTCGTAGGGGAACCGGAAGCGGTCGTAGCCGTCGCGGGCGAACTTCTCCTCGGCAAAGGCGAAATCGGCCCGGGCCGTCCGCAGCAGGCACGCCTGCATCGCCGGGTCCTCGGTGAGCACCCGGGCGGCGTAGGCTTCATAGCCGGCCTGCAGGTAATTGTCGAAGGCGTTGTCCTGGACTCGGACAGTATGGATGTCGTCGAAGGTGTCCAGCTTGCCGTCCTGCCAGATCAGCAGGCCCACGCTGCTGGCCCGGTATCCGTCCCCGAAACGGGTCCGGAGGGTGAAATCCAGGCCCCAGCGGGCCTCTTCCCGGAGGCGCTCCGCCAGGGCGGGGTCGAGTTCCCGGAAGCGCTCCGACGCTTCCAGCAGGGCGTAGGCGACGTCGCCCGTCTGCAGCGACTGCTGCGACAGGTCGCCGGCGTCGTGCCAGCCCCCGCCGAAGGAAATCGTCTCGCCGCCGTGATGGGCGAAAAGGTCCAGGTGGCACCGGCCGTGCACCCCCGGGACCGCATAGCCGCAGCGCTCGCCGAAAATGAAGCTGAGCGCCTTCCGGGCGGCGCCGTCCCAGCGGCCGTCCCCGACGGGAAAAGGATGCGAGACCCGGTCCCCCACCCGGAGCACATACTCGCCTTCCCGGGTGAACTCGGAGAAATCCGCCACGGCGAAGCGGCCCAGCGTCGTCTGCTCGGCGCGGACCTCTCCGCGGAAGACGGTCTTGCCGCCCCGCTCTTCCAGGGTGAACCGGCCGGTACAGTCCGCCGGCAGGATGGCCGTCTTGGGACCGGACGCGGCATAGCCGCCGGTGGAAAGGACGATGTCCGTGGGCTGCCAGCCCCGTTCGGAGGGGATGTCCGCCGTCCGCTGCAGGAAGATGCTGTCGATCCGGAAGCGGCAGCTGTCGCCCGTCGTCAGGTCCCGTCCCCGCAGGGTCGCGGTGAAGCGGAGCTCCTGCGGTCCTTTCCGGGGATAGTTCCCGATATTGAGCGTACACTCGTTCCAGCGGTTGTTTTCGAGGGAGATCAGGTGACTCGCCGGCAGGCAGGGCAGCCAGCAGTCCAGGTTCACGACCTGCGCCCCGTCGCAGGAAGGAAGGATGCGGAAGGCGATGCGGTCATAGCCTTCCAGGTCATATCCCGACAGGTCAAGCCGGACGGAACGGCTTCCGTAGGTCGCATAGTCGGGATCGTCGGCCGGGCCCTTGGCCCGCGCCGTGGGCTGCGTCGCAAAGGCGAGGTCCAGCCGTCCCGCGACGGAGGTTTCCTCCAGTACGGGACGCGCCCGCTCCGCCGCCTCGAAAGAGCGCGAGCGGTCGGGGGCGAGAGGCAGGCCCCAGCCCGGCTCCCGGCCTGTCCGTTCCTCCACGGACAGGCCGCAGCCGGGGACGGCCATCACAACCAACAACCAACCTATGATTGCAATATGCCTTGCCATCCGGATCTCGTTTCCATTTTATCTGTTACCACCGGCCGTCCAGTGAATCGCATTCAGCAGGAGCGTCCGGAAGTTTTCATCCGCCGCCAGCTCCGGACTGTGGCCGAACTGGAAATAGACATTGCGTCCCTTGCGGGCCGTATTGGTCCACACGACCGGATGGTCGCCCATCTTGACAGGCGTATCGAGCGTATAGGAGTTCTCGTCCACGGTGGCCAGCACGTGCACGTCCGGGCAGGCGCGCGGGTTCTTGTCGTAGGTGTAGAACTCATCGTCCCGGACCACGAACGTGGCAGGCACGCCGGCCATCACGGGATGGGCGGGGTCTTCCACGCAGACGGTCCCGTCCGTCAGCGGTTCGATATAATTCTCATAGCGGATGCCGCCGAGCAGGCCGGAGAACCAGTCCCACATCGGGAAGCCGTCGAACTCGCCCAGCAGCGAGGCGTGGTGGAAGCCCACCCAGCCGCCGCGGCCTTCGTCGACATACTTCTCGAAGGCCTCCACGGCCTCTTCCGGCCAGCCGTACGGGGCGTAGTCCAGCTGGACGATGACATCGAACCCGTCGAGGTATTCCTCGTTGAAATCCTTGGGATTGTGCGCTTCCGTCAGGACCAGGTTCTCCTTGGGAGCGACGTCCCGGAGCCAGGGAAGGACGACTTCCGAGAAGGGTTTGTGGTGTCCGGCGTTCTCATAGAGGACCAGGACACGGGTCGGTTCCGGCTGGCAGGAAAGCAGCGCGGAGACCAGCAGGGGGAGAAGGATTCGTTTCATCAGTCAGCAGTTTGTTTGATTCGGGAGCCGATCCGGGCGTACAGGAGCATCATGACCTCTCCGAACAGGACCAGCAGCCAGGACAGGCGCCAGCCGCCGAGCGTGTCGGCGAGGGCGCCCTGCAGGAGGGGAAGGATGGCGCCGCCCACGACGCCGATCATGAAGACGCCGGACGCGGCGGACGTGTACTTGCCCAGCCGGGCGACGGAAAGGGTGAAAATCGCACCCCACATAATGGAGTGGAAGAGGCCCACGGCCGCCAGGATCCAGGGGTTGTCGACGAGGACTGCCAGGATCACGAGGACCGAGGCGGCGATCGTGGTGAAGGTCAGCTGCGTGCGCGGGCTGATCTTGCTCAGGGAGCTGCCCACGGCGCGGCCGACGAGCATCCCGCCCCAGTACAGGGTGGCGAGAAGGGCCGGCGAGGCGAGGCCCTTGTCGATGGCGTACATATTGATGTTCGCCCCGATGCAGACCTCCACGCCCACGTAGAAGAAGATCGCGACGACCCCGAGGGTGAGGTGGCTGAACGACCACACGCTCTTTTCCAGCTTCTCGGAGGTGTCGTTCCGCGTGCCGTCAATGTCCGGCAGGTTCAGCCGGCTCAGGAGCAGCATCACCACCAGCATCACGCCCAGCAGGGCCAGGAACGGCACCTGCAGCTGGCTGATGTGGATTTGGTCCATCGACAGGCCGCCGAACACCACGCCCGTCACGAAATACGGGGCCAGGGTGGTGCCCACCGAATTGGCCGTGCCGCCCACGGCGAGCCGCTGCACGGACTGGGTGCCCGGGACGTCACAGGCGGTCAGGTACGGATTGATCACCACCTGCAGGATGGTCGCCGAGGCGCCCACGATGAAGGAGCCCGCAAGGAAGATGACGAACCCCACGGGAATCACCGCCTGGCCGATGCGGAAGGCGCTGCCCTCGAAACGGACCGTGTACCAGGAAGAGGCGAAGAACAGGAACAGCCCGAGCAGCATCACGGCAATGCCCCGGAGCAACGTTCCCTTGTAGCCGTGGCGGTTCACCCAGCGGGAGCCCACGGGGCCGGCCAGCGGGTAGGCCAGGAACCACGAGAACGTGATGAGGGTGGCGAATGTGTTCTGGAAGCGTCCTGCGTTGGCCAGGAAGGCTTCCTTGAGGGGCGCCTGGAACTGCGTGTTCGCCGTCGTGAGGAATCCCACCACGAAGAACAGGAACACGAGGGTCAGGAAGGGCCCCAGGTAGTTGGTCTTTTTCTCGGTCATAAGATGAACTAGAAATTCGGGCCGCCGGTATCCCACCACAGGCGGGTGTTGCCGTTGTCGGCGCCGCCGAGCTTCGAGACGGCTTCCGTCATCTGGTTGTTATACTCGAAAGACTCCGGGAAAGTCATCCGCTTGACGTTGTCGTCATTCTTGAAGACGCCCTGGCTTTCGTTCACCATCACCGGGAACAGGACCGGGTAACCCGTGCGGCGCTGCTCGGACCAGGCCTCCATCCCGTCGGGGAAGGTGGCGATCCACTTCTGGATGATGATCTTCTGGAGCTTCTCCTCGTTGCTGGCGGATTCGATCCACTTGGGAGAAACGGTGTTCGTCGCCGCGATGCTGTTCGCCGGGTTCTTGGGGTCGACATAGTCCGCAGGCACGTTGTCGCTCGAGAGGTAGGCCGTGGCGTCCCCCGCGCCCCACTGGGCAAAGGAGGTCTGGACGCCCTTCTCATACAGGGACTGCGCCGTGCCGCCCATATTGCTCCAGCCGCGGAGCGCGCCTTCGGCCCGCAGGAACCAGACTTCGGCGCTGGACATGATCAGGCCGGGGTCTCCGCCGCTGAAATTCGGGAAGGAGCAGCCGCCGTACGTATCCTTGACATCGATCTGGATGCCCATCCGGATCCCCTTGTAGTCCGCGCCGAGGCTCTTGTCGTTCGCGGGCTTGAAGTACTTCGGCAAGCGGGGATCGGCATAGCCGCCCAGGATGCTCTCCATCACCGCGTTCATACAGCAGTCGCCCCAGTCGGTCCCCAGGGTGGAAAGCGGGTTGACCCAGCCCTTTCCGACCACGGAAACCGTACCTTCTTCCAGGACGCCGTCCGCGACCGCGGCCTCGGCCTTCTGGCGGGCCAGGGCGGGGCTGACTTTCACGATCCGCATCGCGGCGCGCAGCTGGACGGAATTCGCGAACTGGATCCATTTCTGGAAGTCACCGCCCAGCAGCAGGTCGAAGGGCTGGAAAGGCTTGGCGTCCGGATACTCGGCCAGGAACGCCTTCAGGGCGGCCTTCGCCGCGTCCAGTTCCTCGAACACGTGGTTGTAGGCTTCCTCCTGGGTATCGAAGGAAGCGCCCGTGGCGCTGGTTCCGTACTTGCTGTACACGACGGGGCCGTAGGAATCGCTCACGCGGATCATCGCCACTGCGCGCAGGATCTGCGCGACGGCATAGAAGTGCGGATACTCCTCGGCCCGGCTTTCGATGCTGGTGAAGATCGGGCTCATCACGTCCCGGTAGGTCAGGTCCCACATCCCGCAGACCCAAGAACGGATCAGGAACAGCGTGGCGGGATTGATGTTGTTCTGGAACGGGGTGGGGGCCATCATATAGCCGCACCAGGTGTCGGCCGTCAGGTTCTGGGCCGTCTGCATTTCCCACGCCCACAGGCAGGTGTTGTTGTAGATGCCCTGCTGGATGGTGGGGAAATACGCGCCCACGTCGTTGAAGTCGGCGGAGAGCAGCTCGTTCGTCACACCGTACGGGTTGGTATTGTATTCCTCCCACTTCTTGCAGCCCAGCAGCGCGGTAGCGAGCACGGCCAGGAGGATGATCGAATATACCTTGTTTTTCATGTCAATCATATGTTAGAAGCCCAACTTGAGGTTGAAACCGTAGGAACGGGTGCCGGGGACACCGTAGAAGTCGACGCCCTGCGCGCCGGAGGCGGCGGACATGCTGTAGTCGGTATCATAAGGCGCATTGCAGTAGAACACGAACAGGTTGCGCGCGACGAAGGACAGGGACGCGCTCTTGAGCACCTTCGAGCCGGCGAGCACATTCCTGGGAAGGGCATAGCCGAAGGACAGCTCGCGGAGCCGGATGTTGGTCGCGTCGTAGACATAGTACCCGGAGATGCCGTCACGGCCGCCGACGCGGCGGTAGAAGCCGCTGACGTCGTCGATCTTCTGACCTTCGAGCTCCACATAGCCCCGGTCTCTGGCCGCGGCGGTCGCCTCGGACACGCCCTGGATGTCGTTCATCGCCTGGGTCAGGGAAAGCGCGCTACCGCCGAACCGGCAGTCGACCAGGAAGCCGAGCGAGAAGCTCTTGTACTCGAGGGTGTTGTTCCAGCCCAGCAGGAAGTCGGGCGTAGCATTGCCGATGTACTGGAAGCCGTCCGCCTTAGTGGGCAGGCCGGTCTCGTCGAGGGCAATCTTGCCCGAAGCGTCCCGGTTGAAGACATAACCGTAGAAATCGCCGTAGGAACCGCCTTCCGTGAGCCACATCCGGTAGGCGTCCGAACCGGAATCCGTGAGGACGAACTGGGTGATGTCGTCGTGCAGCTTGATGATGGTGTTCTTGTTCCGGGACATGTTGAACTGGGACTTCCAGATGAAATCCCGGGTCATCACGGGCGTGACGCTCACCATCGCCTCGATACCGCTGTTCTGGATGTTGCCGGCATTGACATAGTAGTAGTTGTAGCCGCTGCCTTCCGGCGCCTTCAGCGTGAAGAGCTGGTTGGTGGTGTTGGTCTTGTACCAGGTGAAGTCCACGGACAGGCGGTTCTTGAAGAACTGCCACTCGGTACCGAACTCGAGGGAGGAGGAGATTTCCGGCTTGAGCTCGCCGAAAGCGGCCGTACCCACCGGGGTGACGGTGCCGTTGTAGTTGACGGAACCGGTCGGGTTGGTGATGCGCGTCGGCAGGTCGTTGCCCACCTGGGCAAAGGAGCCGCGGATCTTGCCGTAGTTGATCCAGGACGGAAGAGAGAAGAGCTCGCTCAGCAGGAGCGTCGCGCCCACGGAAGGATAGAAGAAGCCCTTCTTGAAGCTGGTGGTATAGGCGAGCGCGGAGGACCAGTCGTTACGGGCGGTGACGTCCACGAAGAGGAAATCGCGGAAGCCGAAGTTCGCGGTGGCGAACAGGGCCGTGTTCTGCGTCCGGTAGGCGCTCTGGCTGAACTGCTGGGTGATCGTGTTGGGAATGGTGAAGATATTCGCGTAGGCGAGACCGCAGTTGTAGGAGCTGGAATACAGCGAGTGGCTGCGGGAGTCGGAGAGGCTGCCGCCGAGGGTGGCGGTCACGCTGAAGTCGCCGAACTGCTTGTTGAAGGTCGCGAGGAGGTCGCTGTACAGCTTCGCGTCCGTGGACTGGCCGTATTCATACAGACCGTTCCGGTTACCGGCGAGGGAGACGTCCGTGGTCGCGTACATCTTGACCTCTTCGCGGTCGGCGTTGGCGTCCAGGCTCGCGCGGGCCTGCAGGCTGAACCAGTCCGTGACGTCCCACTTGGCCGACAGGCTGGCGATGATGCGGTTGCGCACGTTCTGCCGGCTGGTCCGGTTCACCACCCACCAGGGGTTCTGCTCGGCCGGGCCGATGGACTTGTACCAGCTCTGGGCCATCAGGTTGCGGTCCGCGTCGAAGGTCTCGAATTCCTTCGCATAGGAACTCACGTCGTGGCCGACCGGGATGTTGTACAGACCGGGAATCGGGCTGGTGTAGGCGCCGCCCGGGCGGGGACGGTTCTGCACGTCCTGGTAGATGTACTGCATGCTGGCGTCCAGGGTGACGGCGTCCCACATCCGGGCCGTATTCCGGAACGTCACGTTGTGCCGGCCGAAGGCGCTGTTGGGATACAGGCCCCGGGAGGTCGTGTTGCCGTAGGAGACGTACGTCTGGTTCTTGTCGTTGCCGGTGGACACGGAAACGGTGTTCATCGCATTGACGCCCGTCTGGAAGAAATCCTTGATGAAGGCGATCTTGTCCCAGGTGGGAGTCACCTTGTCACCCCAGCTGTAATAGCCCGTGCTCTCGCCGTAGCGGTTCTGAAGCTCAGGCAGGTACGCGACCTGGTCGAAGGTCGTGGTGGAGGTGAAATCCACCCGCGTTCCGCCGGCCTGGCCCCGCTTCGTGGTGATCATAATGACACCGTTGGCGGCCTCGGTACCGTACAGGGCGGAAGCGGAGGCGCCTTTCAGGACATTGATGGAGGCGATATCGTCCGGATTGAGATTGGACATCCCGTCACCGCCGTCGTGGCTGCCGGACAGCAGGCTGTTCAGCTGGGAGCCCTGGGAGTTCCGGATCGGAACGCCGTCCACGACATAGAGCGGCTGGTTGTTGCCATTCGCGGAACGGAAGCCGCGGATGGACACCTTGGTGGCGCCGCCCAGACCGGAGGCATTGGACGTGACGGTGACGCCGGCCGCCTTGCCGGCCAGCGCGTTCATCATATTGACGTCGCGGGCGCGGGTGATGTCCTCGCTGGACACGGCCTGCGTCGAATAGGTGAGGCTCTTGGCCTGGCGCTGGATACCCAAGGCCGAGACCACGACTTCGTCCAGGATGGAGGCGGAAAGAGTCAGGGCCACATCGACGCGGGCGCGGCCGTTTACCGCCACTTCCGCCTCGTTGTAACCGAGCAGGGAGAACACCAGCGTCCCGTCGGAAGGGACGCGGAGGGAATAGGATCCGTTTTCGGAGGTGACCGTCGCCACGGACGTGTTCCCCTTCAGGGAAACGAACACGCCGACCAGCGGAGACCCGTCGTCCCCGTCCGTAACCTGTCCGCTCACCGTCCCAGGGTTCTGGGCGCCTAACCAGGCAGCCGGCGCAAAGAGGAAAGCCGTGCCGAGTGTCAGGATGATTTTTTTCAAGAATTCCATATGTGAATGTGTTGTTGAGGTTGTCAATGACTGGATTCCAGCTTGGATGCGGCATCTTCGTCAAGCAAAACGGTACAGTCGGGGTGCAACTGGAGCACCGAGGCCGGCACGTCCTCCGTGACGGGGCCTTCGACCATTTCCCGCACGATGGCGGCCTTGGACGGGCCTTTCGCCGCCAGGACGATCTTCCGGGCGTGCATAATGTCCGCCAGCCCGAGCGTCACCCCTCCGAGGGGCTTGTCGGCGGGCGTTCCGGTCTCCCGGCGGATCCTTTCTTCCAGCTCGGGATACATCACCGAAAGCCGGGCGCCGGCTCCGAAAGGGGAACCCGGCTGGTTGAACCCCAGATGCCCGTTCTCCCCGAGGCCCAGGAACAGGAAATCGACCCCGCCCCGCCGCTCGAGCTCCGCCACGAAGGCCCGGCAGTCCCGGTCGAAATCGTCCGATTCCACCGGCAGCATCAGGAACCGGTCCTCCGGGATGCCCAGCGGGCCGACGATCTCGTTCATCAACATCGTGTAGCAGGCGCCCGCGTACTCGCGCGGGACGCCCGCGACTTCGTCCTGGCCGAAGAAAGTCGCTTGGGAGCAGTCCAGGCCGGTCTCCCGGACCAGCTGGACGAAAGCGCGGTGGATGTCTCCCGTCGTCCGGCCCGTGGAAAGGCCGACGACGGCATCCGGGCGGCGCCGGATGGCGTCCGCCATCATCCCGGCCGCCTGCCTGTCCAGCTGCTCAGGCGTGCGTAAAACAAGGATCTGCATAGGCTATTTGTTCATCGCGACGGCCGCTGCGCCCAGCAGGCCGACAAATTGCGGATTGAGCTTGGTGAGGACCACCCCGTGGGTGACGAAACGCATCGTATTCTGGTTCAGGCAAGCCTGGATCCGCTCGAAGACGTATTCGTTCGCGACGATGCTGCCGCCCAGCACGACCGTATCCGGGTCGGTCACCCGGACCATATTCATAATGAGGTTGGCGATGCCTTCCGCCGCGTTGGTCACCAGGACCGAGCACAGGGGGTCGCCGGCCTGGCTGAGGGTCACCACCTCCTCGACGGAAACCCGCTTCTCCCCTTCCGGGGGGAAGGTCAGCCGGGTCTCGTACCGGTCCTTGAGGAGCCGGGCGCAGCGGTCGATGCCGCTGCCGGAGGCGATGGTCTCCACGCAGTCCGTCCGGCCGCAGGCGCAGGGGACGCCCACATTGACACCCACCCGCATATGCCCGGCCTCGCCGGCGTTGAAATGGCTGCCGCGGATCTGCCGGCCGCCCACCACCGTTCCCACGGCGATGCCCGTCCCGACATTGATGTAGACGAAATCCTTGGAGAACTGGCCCACGCCCCAGACCCGTTCGGCCCGGGTCGCGCTCTTGACGTCGTTGTCGATCCGGCAGGGAATGCCGTACAGGGCCGTCAGCTCGTCCGCCAGGGCGATGCTCTCCGTCCGGTGCGGGTCGATCTGGAGCCAGATGCCCCGGTTGGGGTCGACGCGGCCGATGAGGCCCACGCCCATCGCGACGGGCTTCTCCCCCACCCAGCCCACGTTGGCGACATAGTCGTCCATCGAACGGCGGATGATGTCGAAAGCGGCCTTCTGGTTGAAGAAGCCGGAGTCATACCGTTTATAGCGGAGGATGTTGCCATAGGCGTCCACTTCTCCGATGAGAAGCTTCGTTCCGCCGAGGTCCAAGCCGAGATAGGTTTCCATATCCGTGTGTCTGTTTTGTCAGGTTGTCGCCTGCAAACATACGCACGGGTGCGTGGGAACGGGGTCGAAGAATCGACAAAAAAGGTTGAAAAACTAATATTTGCTCGGGCTGACCCCGAAATGGCGGCGGAAACAGGAGCTGAAGTACTTCGGGTCCGAGAAGCCCACCCGGTCCGCCACTTCCGTGATGGTCAGGTCGTGGGCGGCGAGCAGTTCGGCCGCCCGCTCCAGCCGGAAGATCCGGATGAAGTCGTTCGGGGCCTTGCCCGTCACCGCCTTGAGCTTGTTGAAGAAGGCCGTCCGGCTCATCGCCACCTCCCGGCACAGGTCGTCCACCTGGAAGAGCGGGTCGGCAAAGGACTTCTCCATCGCGGCGAGGACTTTCTCCATGAAATCCCGGTCCAGCTGGTTGGAGTACTCGCGGCGCTTCTCTTCCCGGCCGGCGCGCAGGAGCAGCGACCGCAGGCGCTCCCGCTCGTGGAGCAGGTTGCTGATCCGGGCCGACAGGACCTGCGGGTCGAAGGGCTTGACCACATAGTCGTCGGCGCCCGATTCCAGGCCCAGGATGATGTGCTCCCGGTCGTCCATCGCCGTCAGGAGAATGACGGGGATGTGGCTGGTCGCAAGGGTGGACTTGAGACGGCGGCACAAGTCATAGCCGTTCACCACGGGCATTATGACATCCGAAAGGACCAGGTCCGGCTGGGATTCCTCCGCCAGGCGGAAAGCCGTCTCGCCGTCGGCGGCGGACAGCGTCTCGAATTCGCCGCCGAGGGCGGATTTCAGGTAGGCGAGCATCTCCGGATCGTCCTCCACGACCAGGATCCGGCTCGGGACGGCCGCCGTCTGCGCCCCGTCGTCCACTGCGTCCGGCGCTTCCGGCGCCAGGATGACGTCGCCCGAAGGCCGGTATTCCATCGGGAAAAGCAGGGTGAACGCCGATCCGCTCCCCTCTTCGCTCTGCAGGGAGATGGACCCGCCCAGCTGCAGGACCAGCTGCCGGGTGATCATCAGGCCGATCCCGTAGCCGGTCTCGTCCACGTCCCGGGCGTTGGCGGCCCGGACCCCGCCGTTGAAGATGCGCGAACGCGCCTCCGCCGGAATGCCGATGCCAGTGTCCCGCACCCCGAGCCGCCACATCTTGCCGGCGGGGGAAGCCGTCACTTCCACGACTCCCTTTTCGGTGTATTTCACCGCATTGGAAACGAGGTTCTGCACGATCCGGTCCATCTTCTCCCGGTCCAGCGGCACCGGACCGAGCCCCTCGTCCACCGTGCAGGTCAGATTGATTCCCTTCTGCCGCGTCGCCGCCTGGAAGGGCTCCACCTCGTCTTCCAGGTATTCCTGCAGGTCGGTGGGCTCCAGGTACAGGCGACCGGCTTCCGGCGTGTCTTCCCGGAGGTCCAGCAGGCTGTTGATCATGGACATCAGGCGGTCGGCGTTGCGCATCGCCGTCGTCACGGACTGCCGGTCGTCTTCCGGCAGGGTGCTGTCCCGCTGGAGGTCGGACAGCGGCGCCTTGATCAGGGATACCGGGGTTTTCAGTTCGTGCGCGAACCGGATGAAGGTGTCCAGGCGCTCCCGCGTCATCCGCCGGGCCGCTTCCTTGCGGCGGAAACGGATGAAAAGGAGCACACTGCCCGTCAGGAGCAGGGCATACAGCAGCTGGGCGACAGTGGAAAGGAGTGGCGGACGCATCACACGGACATCCAGCTCCCGCGCGCCCAGCACCGAACCTGTCAGGGAATCGACGCAACGCACCCGGAACACATAGCGTCCCGGCGGGACGGAAGGGTATTCCACGGTCGTGGCGGTCAGGCTCGTCCGGTCCACCGGGTCGTGACCATCCAGCCGGTACTCGAACAGGACGCGGCTCTGGGACCCGAAGGCCAAGGCCGAGAAGGAGATGGCGAACGACCGTTCCGAGGCCGGAAGCTTCACCCGGTCCAGGGCGTGGATCGTCTGGTTCTTCAAGACCTTCGCTTGCGCGGCGACATTGCCCGACAGGAGGTGGAACCCGGTCAGGAGGGGGACCACCGGCTCCGGCACGTCCCGGCGGATGCGCTCCGGGAAAAAGCGGAGCGCGCCCGACGCGGAGCCGAACACCAGCGACCCGTCGGAGAGCCGGGCGCTGGCCGTATGGTTGAACTGGACCGGCCCGATCCCCAGGTAGCGGTTCATCACCACCGGTGTCTCCGCTTCGGGATCCAGGCTGTACATCGTTTCGTCAGAGACGGCCCAGACCCTGTCCGAGCTGTCGGTGGCGATGGAGATGACCGTCTTCCCGATGGCATAGGTCCTGCTCGTTCCGGTCGAGGGGTCGTACACGGTCATTCCCCCTTCGTGGCCCAGCCAGACCCGGCCCTTCCCGTCGCTTGTCAGGCACCAGACCGCGCCTCCCTCCGGAAGCGCGGGGACCCGGGTTCCCACGCCGGTGTTCCGGTCGATGCGGAGCAGCCCCTCGCTGGAGGCCGCCCACAAGGCGTCTCCGGTCTGGAGGAAATCCCAGATGTTGGACGACGACATCGCGGTCTGGCGCCGCCCCCGGGCGTCATACCGCCCGTACGGGTTCAAGCCTCCCGCCCAGACCGACACCGTGTCGGCGCTGAGGGCGAACACATAGTCCAGGCTGTCGGAGACGGTCTCCCGGACACCGGACGGGCGGACCCGGAAGACAGGGAATCCGTATCCTCCCGCCCAGACCGAACCGTCGTCTGCCTCGGCCAGCACCAGGACATTCTCCGTGTCGGCGGACGGGAATCCGCGCCACGAGCCGTCCTCCAGGCCGTATCGGCAGACACCCCGGCCCGTTCCGAACCAGAGGGAACCGGCCCGGTCCTCCAGGATGGCGTTCACGCCGTCGGACAGGAGCGAGCCCGACACGCCGGGACGGTGGCGGACCCACCGCACATCCACCGGATCCGTGTCCAGGTAGCAGATTCCGTTCGAGGTGGTGGTGACCCACAGCACCCCGCGGCGGTCCAGGCACAGGTCGCTGACCGCATCGGCGCAGAGGCTTCCCTGCTCGTCCGAGGAGACATAATGGCTGACGACCCGGTCGCCGGTGATGTCATAGCGCACGACACCACCCCCGTCCAGGCCGAACCAAAGCTGGTCCCCGTCCCGGACGATGGCCCGGACGGGAAAACGGGGAATGCCGGAAAGCGGACGGAAGGTGTCCGCGGCGCTGTCGTAGGAAAACGCCCCCGAGGAAAAGGTCCCGACCACCCAGATTCCGTTCCCCAGCCCGCAGAGGGCCGTCACGTTGGCATCCAGGATTCTCCGGGGTCCGCCGCCCTCCAGGCGGTACAGCCCCGTCTCGGTCCCGGTCAACTGCGCGCCGTCGGGGAGGCGGGCATCCAGGAGGGAGGACGGCATCCCGGCAGGAAGCGTGTCTTCCTGCTCGAAAGCGTCCTCTCCGGGGTCATACACGAGCACGTCCCCGCTGCTGAGGAGACAGCGGATCCGGCCGTCCGGACCGACGGCCAGGTCGCTGGAAGACGGGACGTACGCGCCGGAGACCGCCTTCGGGAAGACGTAATGGCGGAATTCGAGTCCGTCATACCGGTCGACGCCGTCCGAGAGGAAAAACCACAGGAACCCCTCCCCGTCCTGCCGGACCCGGTATACCCGGCGGCTGGACAGCCCCTCGGACAGGCCCGCCGGAACGAAGCGTTCCGCCGCGGCGCCCAGGCACCAGAAGGCCAGCAGCAGGGAGAGGATGCGTTTCATCGGGAGGACAGGCTTACAGGGTCTGTCCGCCGATGAACTCGCGCAGGATGGATGTCGGCGGGACGGCGGCGATCTCCTCGGGGGTGAGGGCGACGATGTAGTCGAGGAACTTGAGGAGCCGGATGGCCTCCGTATAGGCCGGCGAAGAGGGGTGGATCCGCCGCAGGAGGGGCTCCGCGTAGTATTTCAGCAACGGAAGCTCGTACAGGAGGGCGGAGTTGAACTGCGCGTCGGCATTCTCCTGGAAGGGGAAGATGTACTTGTTCTCGCCGCGGCGGACGGAGGGCCAGCGGAGGATGGTGGCTTCGGGGCTGGTGCCGCGGTAGCGGTAGTCCCGGACCATCCGGCGAAGGAGCCGGTTGTCGGTGGTGGAGATGTTGTTGTTCTCGTCCACGTTCAAGGAGGTCAGGGCCGATGCGTACAGGCGGAAGATACGCCGCTGGTCCACGGAGGGGACCATCGCCGGATCCAGCGCGTGGATCCCTTCCATAATGAGGACGTCGTTGTCCTCCAGCTGCATGAAGTTGCCCTCGAAGAAGGGCTTTCCCTGCTTGAAGTCATAGCGCGGGACCTCCACCCTGCCGCCCGAGAGGAGCGTGTTGAGGTGGTTTCCCAGCAGTTCCAGGTCCATCGCCTCGAGCGCCTCGAAGTCGAACTCGCCGTCCTCGTCCAGCGGCGTCCGGTCGCGGGACA